>NZ_VLJQ01000055.1:124298-166494 GCF_007829375.1 Nocardioides sp. J9
CAGCCGGCCTCGAGGGCGGCGTAGGCGTTGGCGAGGCCCTGGCCCCGGGTGTTGTGGAAGTGCGCGGTGACCTCGACCCCGGGAAGGCGCTCGATGGCCGCCTCGAAGAAGCGCCGCGCGTACGCCGGGTTGCACATGCCGGTCGTGTCGCCGAAGCCGAGCTCCGTGGCTCCCGACTCGGCGAACTGCTCGGCCAGGTCGAGCACCCGGTCCATCGGCACCGCTCCCTCGAACGGGCACCCGAAGGACGTGGCGATGACGGCGGCGTAGTCGAGTCCTTCCGCCACGATGCGCTTGCCCATCTGGCGGACGTCGTCCATGGTCTCCCGGACGGTCCGGTTGATGTTGCGCTTGTTGTGCGTCTCGCTGGCGCTGACGAAGAGGGCGATCTCCTCGAACAGGTCGCGGTGCTCGAGGGCGTTGTCCAGGCCCTTGCTGTTGGGGACCAGCACCATCCGCTGCACGTCGTCGGGGACGTCGATGCCGTGGAGGACCTCGACACCGTCGGACAGCTGCGGGATGACGTCGGGGCGCACGAAGCTGGCGACCTCGATCCGCTTGACGCCGGCGCGGCCCAGTGCGTTGATCAGCCGGATCTTGTCGGCGGTCGCGATCGTCTCCGGCTCGTTCTGGAAGCCGTCGCGGGGGCCGACCTCCCGGATCCGGACGGTCCGCGTCTCGTCCGCGGTGCTGTTGGGGAAGGCGGTCGTGCTGGTCATCGGTTCTCCTGCTCTGCGAGGCTCCGTTGGAGGTGTTCTCGGTGCTCGGGGGCGGCCACCTCGATGAGCCGCAGCGCCCGCTCGGCCACCGTGCAGCCGGTCAGCATCGCGACGCCGTGCTCGGTGACGACGGCGTCGACGTCCACGCGCGCGGTCGTGACCACGCCACTCGCGAGGACCGGGACGATCGTCGACTGCGACCGGTCACCGGACCCGACGGTCGAGCGCAGCGCGATGATCGAGCGCGCCCCGGTCAGCGACGCCGCCCGGCTGAAGTCGACCTGTCCCCCGACGGCGCCGATGTGGACGCCGCGGGCCAGCTCGGCCCCGACCTGGCCCAGCAGGTCGACCTCGATCGCCGAGTTGATCGAGACCAGGGAGCCGAGCCGCGAGAGGACGGCGGGGGCGTGGGTGTAGCTCGCCGCGCGGAACTGGACCGCCTGGTTTTCGAGCCGGCGGTAGCCGTCGGTGCTGCACAGGGCCGCACCGGTGACGATGAGGCCCGCGTCGATCTCCTTGCGGGCACCGGTGATGACGCCCTTCTCGGCGAGGGTGAGCACGCCGTCGGTGAGCATCCCGCTGTGGAAGCCGAGGTCGGAGTGCCCGGCGAGGGCCTCGAGCACTGCTGCCGGCAGCGACCCGACGCCGATCTGGATGGTGGACCCGTCGTCGATGATGCTCGCCACGTTGCTCGCGATGGCGCGGTCGACCTCGTCGGCGGGCTTGGCGGGAGCCTCGGGCAGCGGACGGTCCGTCTCGATGACGGCGGCGAACACCGACAGCGGCAGTGTCGGACCTCCGACGGTGCGCGGCATCTGCTGGTTGATCTCGGCGATGAGGGTGCGCGTGTGCCGCAGCGCGTCGGCGACGTACTCGACACCGGTGCCGAGCGTGACCGTGCCGTCCGGCCCGGGCGGTGACACCTGGACGAGGCCGACGTCGTTGGGCAGCTGCCCGGTCGCGAACATCCGCGGGATCGCGGAGTAGTGGCACGGCACGACGTCGAGGCGGCCGTGACGGCTGAGCAGGCGCAGCTGGCCGAGGCCGCCGTACGACACGACCGTCAGCTTCTCCGGGAGGTCGCCGGACAGTCGATCGTTCCACGTCAGCCCGGAGAAGGCGCGGATCGGACCGACCCGGTCCACCGCGTCGAGCACCTGGTTGACGAGGGGCTCGGGCTCCGCGCTGCCCTGGCTCCACCACACCCCGTCCCCGGGGTCGAGGAAGTCCGCGACGTCGAACACGACGACCTCAGACCCGCTGGACCAGCGTCGCGGTGCCGAGCCCGCCGCCGCAGCACATCGTCACCAGGCCGATCTCGACGTCGCGGCGCTCCATCTCGGCCAGCAGCGTGGCGAACAGGCGCGAGCCGGACGCGCCGACCGGGTGGCCGAGGGCGATGGCGCCGCCGTTGACGTTGACCCGGTCCATGTCGGGCTTGAGCTCGCGCTCCCATGCGAGCGCCACCGGGCTGAACGCCTCGTTGACCTCGAACAGGTCGATGTCGTCGATCGTCATGCCGTTGCGCTCGAGGAGCTTGCGGGTGGCGGGGATCGGTCCGGTCAGCATGATGAGCGGGTCGACGCCCACCGTGGTCTGGTCGAGGACCCGGGCGCGCCTGGTGAGTCCGTGCCGCTCGACCGCGGCGTCCGAGGCGAGCAGCACCCCGGCGGCACCGTCGGTCAGCGGCGACGACGACCCGGCCGTCACGACCCCGGTCTCCGGGCGGAAGATGGTCGCGAGACCGGCCAGGGTGTCGAGGCTGGTCCCCGGTCGAACGCTCTGGTCGCTCGTGCGGACGGCGCCGTCGAGCTCCATCGGGATGATCTCCCGCTCGAAGCGGCCGGCCTGGGTGGCGGCGGCAGCGAGGGCGTGCGAACGGACCGCGAACTCGTCGTTCTCCCTCCGGCTGATGCCCCACTGCTCCGCGATCCGCTCGGCGCTCTCGCCCATGGTCGGGAAGTCGTAGAGCTCCTTGAGCTCTGCGGGCCAGGCGGCGCCGTACATCTCCTCGATCCGGACGACCGCGTCCATCGGGACGTGGCCCATGTTCTCGACGCCACCGGCGAGCACCACGTCGTGCGTTCCGGACGCGATGAGGGCGGCCGCCATCTCCACGGCCGTCTGGGCGGAGCCGCAACGCCGGTCGAGGACGGTGGCCGGCACCTCGGGCGGGTAGCCGGCCTGGAGCCAGGCGTTGCGTGCGACGTTGCGCGACTGCTCGCCGAAGGGGGCGGTGCAGCCGACGACCAGGTCCTCCACGTCGGCGGGCTCGATGCCTGTCGACTCCAGCAGCGCGGTGTAGACCGCGCCCAGCATGGCATTCGGGTGCACCTCGCGGAACCAGCCGCGCTCGGGGTGCGCCCGCCCCATCGGGGTCCGCAGCGCCTCGACGATCCAGGCGTCCCGTCCGGTCAGCGCCATCTCAGATCACCGTCCCGCCGTCGACGGCCAGCACCTGGCCGGTGATGTACGACGCGGCGTCGGAGGCGAAGAACACGAACGTGCTCGCGATCTCGTCCGGCTCGGCCCACCGCGCCAGCGGAATCCGTGCCAGCGTCATCTCCGCGAGCTTCTCGTTGCTGCGGATGTTCTCGGTCATGGAGGTGGCGGCCAGCGGAGCCACGGCGTTGACCGTGATCTGCTTGCGCGCCAGCTCCTTGGCGAGCGACTTGGTGACGCCGATGATCCCGGCCTTGGCGGCGCTGTAGTTGACCTGCCCGATCGTGCCCACCAGGCCCGCCGCCGAGGTGACGTTGATGATGCGGCCGGTGCCGTCGGTGGCGAGGAAGGGCAGTGCGGCCTGGCTGACCGTGAAGGTCCCGCCGAGGTGCACGCCGACGACGAAGTCGAAGCCGTCCTTGTCCATCTTCGGGAACATGGCCGGCGCGATCGCGCCCGCGTTGTTGACGACCACGTGCAGCGTCCCGTCGGCCAGGTCGGCGGCCTGCTCGGCCGCCGCGGCGGCGCCCCCTGCGTCGCGGACGTCGAGCGCGGCCGACTCGGCGCGGCCGCCGGCGGCGACGATGKCCGCAGCCACGGCAGCGGCGGCGTCCTTGTCGAGGTCGGTCACCATGACCGCCGCGCCCGCCCGGGCGTAGGCCCGGGCGACGGCGGCGCCGATGCCGTTGCCGGCGCCGGTCAGGAGGGCGCTGCGGCCGGTGAGGTCGAACGGCGTGGTCATCAGTAGCTCCTCGGCAGGCCGAGCACGTGCTCGCCCAGGTAGTTGAGCACCATCTCCTGCGACAGGGGCGCGATGCGGGTGAGCCGGGCCTCGCGGAAGTAGCGGGCGACGTGGTACTCCTCGGAATACCCCATGCCGCCGTGCGTCTGCAAGGCCCGGTCGGCGGCCTCGAAGCCCGCGTCGGCGCAGAGGTACTTGGCCATGTTGGCCTCCTTCGCGCACGGGAGGCCGTTGTCGTAGAGCCAGGTGGCCTTGCGGAGCACGAGCTCGGCCGCGTCGAGCCGGGCGAGCGAGTCGGCCAGTGGGAACTGCAGGCCCTGGTTCATGCCGATCGGGCGTCCGAAGACCTCCCGCTCGTTGCCGTACCGCACCCCGCGGCGCAGGGCGGCGCGGCCGATGCCGAGCGCCTCCGCGGCCACCAGCATCCGCTCGGGGTTGAGGCCGTCGAGGATGTACTTGAACCCCTGCCCCTCCTCGCCGATGCGGTGCTCCTCGGGGATGCGGAGGTCGTCGATGAACAGCTCGTTCGACGTGACCGCGTTGCGGCCCATCTTGTGGATCGGGCGGATGTCGACGTGCGCCCGGTCGAGGTCGGTGAAGAAGAGGGTGAGTCCCTCGGTCTTCTTCGGGGAGTCCTCGAACTTGGCGGTGCGGGTCAGCAGCAGGATCTTCTCCGACTCGACTGCCTTCGAGATCCAGACCTTGCGGCCGTTGACGACGTAGTCGGAGCCGTCGCGGCGGGCGAAGGTCGTGATGCGTGTGGTGTCGAGGCCGGCGCCGGGCTCGGTCACGCCGAAGCAGACGTGCAGGTCGCCGTTGACGATTCGCGGGAGGTTCTCCCGCTTCATCTCCTCGGACCCGTGGACGATCACGGGGTGCATCCCGAAGATCGACAGGTGCATGGAGCTCGCGCCGTTCATCCCGGCACCGGACGCGGCGACCTCCTCGAGGAGGATCGAGGCCTCGGTGATGCCGAAGCCGTGGCCGCCGTACTCCTCCGGCGTGGTGATGCCGAGCCACCCGCCCTCGGCGAACGCGTTGTAGAACTCGGTGGGGAACTCCTTGGCCGAGTCCTTCTCGTACCAGTACTGGTCGTCGAACTTCGCGGCCAGCTCGGCCACGGCCTTCTTGATCGTCTGCTGGTCCTCGGTCAGCGCGAAATCCACAGCGGGCCCCGTCCTGGTCGGTCAGTCCGGGGCGAGACCCCGGGGGTTGTTATGGCTTGATTGTATCTAATGGTACGACCAATAACTAGGTCAAGAGGGCAGCAGCTCCAGACCGTCCGCAATCCGCTCGTTCCACGTCGCCACGGAGCCGAAGAGCTGCTCGTCCAGCCGGGCGCGCTTGAAGTGCAGGTGGAGGTCGTGCTCCCACGTGTAGCCGATGGCGCCGTGCATGGTCAGGGCCGTGTCCGCGGCGCGTCCCGCCGCGGCGGTGACCTGCGCCTTCACCGCGGCGGCATGGAGGGAGCAGTCCGGGAAGTCACCGTCGACGCTGGCCGCGGCGTAGTAGACGCCGGACCGGCCCGCCTCCACGTCCACGAGGATGGTCGCCGCAGCGTGCTTGACGGCCTGGAACGAGCCGATCGGGACGCCGAACTGCTGGCGCTGCCCGCTGTACTCCACGGCGAGGTCGAGCATCCGTTGCATCGCACCGAGCGCATCCGCCGCAGCGAGGACGGCCGCGACGTCCGTGGCCCGGCCGAGCACGGCCGCAGGGTCGACGCCGTCGAGGGCCTCCGACGGAGCGGACGAGAGGACCAGGTCGGCGACCGACCGCGACCTGTCGAGGAGGCGGCGCGGCGTGACGGTGACCCCGGGTGCGGAGGTCTCGACGACCCGGAGGTGCGCGGCCGCACCGCTGCCGGCGCGCACCACGAGGAGGCCCGCGCGGTCCGCGCCCAGCACCCTCGCGACGACGCCGCTCACGCGCCCGCCGGCATCGACATCGAGGGTGGGCGCCGCGTCGGGCGCGGACTCGGCGGCAACCGCGATCGCCGCGTGCCCGCCGTCGAGGGCCACCTCGACGAGGTCGGGACGCTTCGTCAGGGCCGAGAGCGCGAGGACGGTCGCCAGCCACGCGGAGCTGGGGGCCGCGACGCGGGCCAGCTCCTCGGCGGTGATGGCCAGCTCGACCAGGCCCCCGCCCTGACCGCCCAGCTCCTCGGGGATGCCGACTCCCGCCATGCCGTCGGCCACCCACCGCTTTTCGAAGCCCGAGTGGTCGGGCGCGCCGCCGTCGAGCCCCCACCATGCGCGGACCTGCTCCGACCCGGCCACGTCCCCGAGCCAGCCACGCAGGGCCTCCCGGTAGGCGTCCTGCTCCTCAGAGAACTTCCACTGCATGGCGCTGCCTTTCCACTGTGCGTTCGTCCAGTCGTCCTGCCTCGCGATGTGCCTGCAGAGCAGCGTCGACTGTTAGTTTGGGTACGACCAAAGGTGCGGTACGAGCCGCGAAGGAACGGGATGAGATGACTGACTCCACCAGCGCGGCAACTCCGAACGGCAGCGTGCGCCGCCCCGTCCAGCTCACGCCGATGCAGGTCCCGAAGGCCTCCGACGTGCTGGCCGACGACCTCCGCGAGCGGATCCTGCGAGGCGAGTTTCCCGAGGGGACCGCCCTGCCGCCCGAGCGCGAGCTCGTGGCGCAGACCCGGATGAGCCGGACGACGGTGCGCGAGGCCCTGCGGATCCTCGAGGTCCAGGGGCTCGTGCAGATCCGGACCGGCCGGGCCGGCGGCGCCTTCGTGCAGCGCCCGGGCGAGGAGTCGATCGCGAGCACCGTGAGCCTGCTGATCCGCGGCCGGCAGGTCCGGCTCGCGGCACTGCTCGAGACGCGCGAGGCCGTCGAGCCGGCATGCGCACAGCTGGCCGCGAAGTACCGCACCGATGCCGACCTGGAGGCGCTCGACCGCGCCAACGACGCCATCGCCGCCGAGGGCACGCTCGCGGAGTTCCTGCAGGCCAACGTCGACTGGCACGTCGCCGTCGCGGTCGCCTCGCACAACGAGCTGCTGACCGGCTTCATGGGGGCGCTGTCGCGGGCCATCTACGCCGCCACCGACAACCAGGGATTCATCGACGCCTCGGTCCGCAAGACCACGGTGCGGGCCCACCGCAGCATCACCGACGCGATCCGCAAGCGCGATGCCGCGGCCGCCGTACGACGGATGACCCGGCACGTGCACGAGTACGCCTCCGCGGTCCTCGAGGTCGAGGAGCGCACCGAGATCGAGGTCCCGGGCGACTGAGCCCGGGACGCCGGGGAAGGGGTGTGCGAGGTCATCGCAGGCCCTTCACGAGCTCGCGGATCTCGCCGACGGCCTGCGGGTTCTCCGCGCCCGACAGGTCACCCGGGTCCTTGTCCATGACCGCGGCGCGGATGGCGCGGCGCAGGATCTTCGCCGAGCGGGTCTTCGGCAGCCCGTCGGCGACCAGCCTCCGGACCCTGCCGGCCACGGTCGACNCGACAGGTCACCCGGGTCCTTGTCCATGACCGCGGGCCGCTCGACGCGGACCACCTGGCTCGGCGAGAAGGGCTTCCCGACCCCGTCGGCGACCAGCCTCCGGACCCTGCCGGCCACGGTCGACTCGTCGTCGGCGTCGTCGCGGGCGACGTAGAAGACCCACACCGCCTCGCCCTTGGTGTCGTCGGGGATGCCGACGACGGCGGACTCGGCGACGGACTCGTCGACGGCGACGACCGACTCGATCTCCGCAGGGGCCACCCGCTTGCCGGCGACGTTCATCACGTCGTCCGACCGGCCGAGGATGAACCAGTCGCCCGCGTCGTCGACCAGGGCGAAGTCGCCGTGGCGCCACAGCCCGTCGAAGGTCGACCAGTACGACTCGTGGTAGCGCGACCCCTCGGCGTCGTCGCCCCAGATGCCGCGCGTCATCGAGGGCCACGGCTGACGGCACACCAGCTCCCCGATCACACCGCGCACCGAACGCGCCTGGTCGTCGACCACGTCGACGTCCATGCCCAGCGCAGGACCGCCGAGCGAGCAGCTGCGGATCTCCTCGACCGGGTAGGGGCACAGGAACGAGCCGCCGACCTCGGTGCCGCCGGAGAAGTTGATGATCGGCACCCGGCTGCCGAACACGTCACGGGCGAGCCACTCGTAGGACTCGGGGTCCCACGGCTCACCGGTCGACCCGAGCACGCGCACGCTCCCGAGGTCCTGCGAGGGGAGGTCGCCGGCGGCCCGCAGCGTGCGGATGAGCGTGGGGCTGACGCCGAGCATCGAGACCCGGTGCCGCTCCACCAGCTGCCACAGCCGACCGGTGTCCGGGACGTCCGGCGAGCCCTCGTAGAGCAGGAGGGTGCCACCGTTGGCGTGGGTGCCGAAGATCGACAGCGGGCCCATGATCCAGCCCATGTCCGTGATCCAGCAGAACGTACGACCCGGCGCGATCTCGAAGCCGTAGGCCACCTCGGAGGCGGTCTTGGTGACGAAGCCCGCGTGCGTGTGCACCGCTCCCTTGGGCTTGCCGGTCGTCCCCGACGTGTAGGCCAGGAGGAGGACGTCGCTCGCCGACGTCGGCTCGACCACGGGGTCGGGGTCGTGCGCCAGCAGGTCGTCCCAGCCGACCTCGCCCGCCGAGAGCTCGACCGGCCCGAGGTTGCCGACGACCACGACCGTCTCCACGGTGGGGCAGTCGTCGAGCGCGGTCCGCAGCGCGGGCAGCATCGCCGCCTGCTTGCGACGGCGCACCGTGCCGTCGGCCGTGATGACCGCCTTCGCCGCGGCGTCCTGCACACGGCTGGCGATCGCCGGCGCGGCGAAGCCGGAGAACAGCGGGACGAGCATCGCACCGAGGCTCGCGACGGCGTACGTCGCGACGACCGCCTCGGTCGTCATCGGCAGGTAGATCGCCACGGCGTCGCCCTTGCCGATGCCACGTGCCCGCAGGCCGGCGCGGAGCCGGGCGACCCGGTCGTCGAGCTCGGCGAAGGTCAGCTGCGCGACGGTGCCGTCCTCGGCCTCGTGGACGACGGCGACCGCGTCGGGCGTCCTGGCGACCCACGCCCCCAGGCAGGCCTGGGTCGCGTTGAGGCCGCCGCCGACGAACCACTCGGGCCACTTGATGCCACGGCTCTCGTCCAGCACGGCCTCGAAGGGGCGGTGGAACGGGATGCCCAGGTCCTCGACCACGGCGCCCCAGAAGGCCGCCGTGTCCTTGACCGACGCCGCGCGGAGCTCGTCGACGTCGTCGACGCCCAGGGTGCGCATCAGGCGCGCCACGTTGGAGTTGTGGAGGTAGTCGGCGTCGGGCTTCCAGACGTAGGCCATCTCGATCGGGCTCCTTCGGATCAGGACCGCGGCATGCCGAGGATCCGCTCGGCCGCGATGTTGCGCTGGATGTAGGTGGAGCCGCCGGCGATCGCCGTGCCGCGGCCCTGGTTGGCGAGGCGGAGCCAGGACCGCGTGGCGGCGATCTCCTCGTCCTCCTCGTCGAGGTCGAACTGGCCGCCGAGCGGGGCCAGCGACAGCCGGAAGTCGGCGAGGTCCTCCACCAGCGGGCAGAAGTAGAGCTTGCCGATCGAGGTCACCGGCCCCGGGGGCGCTCCGTTCGCGGCGCCGGTGATCACCCGCTGGCTGATCGTCTTGTGGATGAGGGCCCGCGCCCAGAGGTCGGCGACCTCCTGGCGCACGACGGGGTCGGCGCCGAGCGGTCGTCCGTCCGGTCCCGTCATCCCCCGGATGTCGTCGACGACGTCCGCGACGGCCTTCGTCGTGTTGACGCGGCCGGTCGCGATCGCGACCCGCTCGAACGCGAGCGTGCCCATGGTGACCTGCCAGCCGCCGTCGACCTCGCCGACCACGGCCTCGTCAGGCACGAAGACGTCGTCGAGGAAGACCTCGTTGAACTCCGCCTCGCCGAGCATGTGCTGGAGCGGGCGCACGGTCACCCCCTCGCTGTCCATCGGCAGCAGGAAGAAGGTGATGCCTCGGTGGCGTGCCTTGGCGGGGTCGTTGCCGCCGGTCCGGGCGAGCAGGATCGCGTGCGCGGCAATCTGCGCCCGGCTGGTCCAGATCTTCTGCCCGCTGACCCGCCAGCCGCCCTCGACCCGGACGGCCCTGGTCCGCAGGCTGGCGAGGTCGGAGCCCGCGCCGGGCTCGGAGAAGAGCTGGCACCAGATCTCCTCGCCCTTGAGGATCGGTTCGAGGAGCCGCTCCTTCTGGGCCGGCGTGCCGAAGTGGGCGATCGTGGGGCCGCAGAAGTCCTCGCCGATGATGTTGAGCCGCTCCGGCGCACCCGCCAGGTCGCACTCCTCGCCGAAGATCGCGCGCATCCGCTCGTCGAGCCCCTGGCCGCCGTACTCCGTCGGCCAGGTCAGCCCGGCCAGGCCCGCGTCGTAGAGCATCCGCTGCCACTTCTGCCAGAAGGGGACCTTGTCCTCGAGGCGCGGCGGCTCGGGCCAGTCCAGCTGGGGGAGCGCATCGGCGATCCACGCGCGCACGCGACTCCGGAAGGCTGCCTCGTCGGGAGCGTCCGCCAGGTCCATGAAGCCACCCCTGCCTGGGTCCGGGCCGCCCGTGCGGACAGGCGGCGAGGGTCGAGTGCCGTGCACTCACGTCGGTCTCAACGTTACAATGGTCAGACCGAAACGGCAACGGACGCAGGCTTCACCGCCCTGCGCCCTCCGCGCTCAGTCCTCCCGCGCTCCGATGGTCGAGCGGAGGTAGAACGAGATCGCCTCGGCCCGGTTCTCGACCCGCAGCTTGCGCAGCACCTGCTTCACGTGCGACTTCACGGTCCCGGTCGCGATCACCAGCTGGTGCGCGATCCGCTCGTTCGTGGCCCCGGTCGCCATCAGGCCCAGCACCTCGAGCTCGCGGGCGGTGAGCAGGCCCTCGAGCTCGTGGGCCCGGTCGGTCGCGACCGGCCGCAGGGGTGCCGGTACGCCGACCGACGCCCCCTCGCTCCGGGTGACGAGGTCGATCGTGTTGGTGGCGACGTCGTCCAGCACCCGCTCCACCGTGCGCATCGCGTCACGGACCTGGTCCCGCTGCTCGCGCAGCCGCTCGAGGAGGACGGCGCGCTCGAAGACCTGGGCGAACCCGATCGCGAAGAGCCACAGGACGTCGCGGTCGAGCTCGACCATCTCCATCCCGCGGTTGTCCGCGTGCAGCAGGCCGATGGCCCGGTCGCCGGAGAGGACGGGGGCAGCGACGTACGAGGTCAGCACCGCCGCACGGGCCAGGGGCGCATAGACCCGGGGGTCCCGCTCGGCGTGCAGCACCATGGCCGGCTCCTTGCGGCGCACGAGCTCGCTCTCCAGCAGCAGCTCCGACAGCTCGATCGCGGGAAAGGCGCGGATCCACTCCGCGAAGGCGCGCTCCGCCTCGCCGATCGTGGTGGCGTGGCTGCGCCAGGGCCGCCAGGTCGCATCGTCGACGCGGGAGAGCATCACCCGCTCGAAGCCGCAGGCCTCGACGGCGACCTCGCAGGCGATGTCGAGGAGCTCGTCCTGGTCGGTCACGCTCCGGAGCCGGCTCAACCCGCGGTCCAGCTGGTCGAGGCGCCGCAGGCGCTCACTACCGAGGTGGTCGTGCACCGCCAGGCGCACCGCGTGCACGTCGTTCAGCACCTGGGCGATCTCGGCGGTCTCCTGGGGGCTCGGCGGGCGGCCCTCGTCGACCAGGCACTCCCGGAGGATCCCACCGAGGATCGCCAGCTGGCCGTCGAGCGTGCGCAGGTCGGTCGAGGGCACCTGGGCCATCTCGTCGGCGTACTCGAGCTCCTCGAGGACGTCGAGCCTCCACAGCAGGTCGACCGCCGCGACGTGCGCTGCACGTCCCTGCCCGGCGAGCTCGCCGCGGCGGCGCGCTGCCGCAGAGCTTCCGTGGTCCATCTCTCCCACTCCTGTTCGCGCGAGCGGCACGCCCCGGATCGCGCCGACCGTCCGCATCCGTGAACGATCGTTCCGCTCCATGTTAGTCTCCCGGCGTGGGACGCGACCGACGGATCCTGGAAGCCGCGGCGGTGGCGTTCCAGGAGAAGGGCTTCCACGGCGTCGGCATGGACGAGCTCGGCACCCGTGCCGGTCTGAGCGGGCCGTCGCTCTATCGCTACTTCAGTGGCAAGGACGAGATCCTCGCGACCCTTCTCAACGAGGCCATGGACGAGCTGCTCGCGGCCACGGCACCGGTGGAGGAGGACCCGGCCGCCGACCTGCGCCGGGCACTGCGGCACCACGCGGAGTTCGCCTTGGCGAACCGCGCCCTCGTCACGCTCTACCAGCGCGAGGTCGGCTCGCTGGTCGACCCCTGGTCGCGGAGCTTCACCCGGCGCCGCGGCCACTACACGCGCCGCTGGGAGGCGCTGGTCGCGCGGGCCCGCCCGGACCTCGACGACGCGACCGTGGCGGCGACCAGCCAGGGCTGCCTCGGGCTCGTCTTCTCGGTGTCGAGCTGGCCCGACCGGACCCTCGTCCGGCCGCGGCTGGCCGAGCTGATCGTCGACCTCGCGCTGCGGGGCATCGACGGAGCTGCCTCAGCGGCCTGAGCGGAAGTCCCACATGCCGGCTGCGATCCGGCGGTACTGCAGCTCGTCGGAACCCTCGGTGATCCGGTAGCGGCGGTGGTGCCGGTAGATGTGCTCGAACGGGTGGTGCCGGCTGTAGCCGACACCGCCGTGGACCTGCATGGCCCGGTCGGCCGCGTCGCAGGCGAGGCGGTTGCCACGCACGTTGACCATCGAGACCTTGTCACTCACCCCCGTACGCCCGTGCACGTCCATCTCCCACGCCACCTTGAGGATCGTGTTGCGCACCAGCTCCGCCTCGGTCTGGAGCTCGACGAGCTGCCACTGGACACCCTGGTAGTCCCGCAGCGCCGTCCCGAACAGGCGCCTCTCCTCGGTGTAGGCGACCGACCGGTCGATGCAGAACTGCGCAGCACCCAGCGAGCTCGCCGCCTGTCGGATGCGGTTCTCGTGCACGAACAGCTGGGCGCAGTCGAGGCCACGCCCCTCCTCCCCCACCATCGCAGCGGCCGGCACCCGGACACCGTCCAGGCGGACCTCGGCGTGGTCGGTCGGCATGTTGAACGTCCACCAGTAGAAGGGGACCTCGAAGCCGGGGGCGTCGGTGGGGACGAGGAACGCGGAGATCCCCTCGGCCTTGCCGTCCTCGCCACTGGTGCGTGCGAACACGAGGTCCACCTCGGCCACGTCGACCACGCTGTTCCACCGCTTCGCGCCGGTGATCACCCAGTCGTCGCCGTCCCGCACGGCGCGCGTCTCGAGCCACGTGGCATCGCTGCCGTGGTCCGGTTCGGTCAGCCCGAACGCCATCTCCAGGTCCCCACTGACCAGTCGCTCGAGGTACTGCTCCTTCTGCTCGTCGGTCCCGTACTCGTGCAGGACCAGGGCGAGCGGGAGGTTGGCGACCACGGAAGCCTCGTGGCTGAGCTCGGCGTGCAGGCCCGGCCCGCGGTGGGCGAGGTGCTCCCGGACGAGCGCCATGGCGACGTTGGTCGCGTCCTGGCCGCCCAGTGCCTTCGGCAGGGGGTAGCGGTAGAAGCCGGCCCCGTCCGCCAGGCGACGCGCCTCACTCATGATCTCCCGCCACCGCCGGGTCGGGACGCCTCCCCGCTCGACGTCGGTGCGGGCGAACTCTCGCCGGTGGTCGAAGTACTCGGGGTTGGCTTCCTCGATCGGCTTGATCCGGGTGTCGATGAAGTCGTCGAGCTCGGCGAGGAAGGTCGTGACGTCCTCGGGGATGGACCAGTCCATTGTCGTCTCCTGTGGTCGGCCCGGCCGTCGGTCGGGTGGCGCCGACGCTAGGTGCCGCAGGCCCGGGGCCGGGCGGGCCCAGGTGCTCGGGCTGTGGACTTCTCCACCGCCCCGACCGGGCGCGGTCGCGGAGTCGCGCAACCGGGTCGACGATGCGGTCAGGACTCGCCGACCACGAGGAGGGTGACGTGCGCGCTGTCGTGCGGCTCCCCGACTCCATGTCGTTCGTCGAGGGGGCGGGGATCTACATGAACTACGCCACGGCCTGGTACGCGCTCGACCGAGCCGGCGCCCGACCCGGCGAGACCGTCCTCGTCACCGGTGCCGCCGGCGGCGTGGGCACCTGCGTGCTGGACCTCGGCCCCGCCTTCGGCGTCTCCACGATCGCCCTGGTGTCCAGCCGCGACAAGGAGGTGATGGCACGCAACGCGGGCGCGACCCACGTCCTGCGCAGCGACGGGGACTGGCTTCCCCAGGTCCGCGAGCTCACCGGGGGTCGAGGGGTCGAGGTGTTCGTCGACATGGTCGGGGGCGACCGCTTCCTCGACACGGTGCGCTCGCTGCGGATCGGGGGACGCGGCGTCATCGTCGGGTTCGCCGGCGGGTCCATCCCGGAGCTGCGGATGAACCGGCTGCTCCTGCGCAACCTGACGCTGACCGGCATCACGATGGACGTCATGGAGACCGAGCACCCCGGGACGCTCGAGCGGGTCCGGCACGGAGTCCAGGCACTGCTCGACGAGGGCCGTCTCTCCCCCGCCATCGGTGCCGTCTACCCGATGGACCGCGCCGCCGACGCCCTCGCTGCACTCGACGACCGGACCGCGGTGGGCAAGGTGATCGTGCGGGTGCGGTGAGACCGCTCACCGCGCGTCTAGCGCTACGTGCCCCGCCCGCAGCACGTCGGTCAGGTGCCTGCTCGCCGTCACCAGCTTGGGATCGGGGTCCGCCTGCCGCCGTTCCCGCTTCCAGATCACGGCGATCGTCGAGGCCGTCTTGTAGTGGCACACGGCGAGGAACCACGCCAGGTCGCGCCGCACGCCCGCGGCGTCCTGCTGTCGCGCTCCCGCGGCGAGCCGCTCGCGTTCGTACACCTCCAGGGCTTCCTCGGCCGTCGGCAGGAGGGAGGCAGCGGCGCGGTCGGCCGCGGGCCGCGCGGCGTGGAAGACGTGCGCGGGCCGGAGGTGCATGAGCAGCCACGCGAGGTCGGTCCGGGGGTCGCCGAGGCTCCAGATCTCCCAGTCGATGACGGCTGACAACCGGTCCCCCTCGAACAGCATGTTGGCGAGCCGGAAGTCCCCGTGCAGCAACCGCGGCGCCACTCCTTCCGGGACCTGGGCGGCGAGCCTTGCGTAGAGCTCCTCGTGCCCGGGCGCGATGTCGTCGTCCACCGTCCCGAAGAGCCGGCGCCAGCGTTCGAGCTCCTCGCCCGGGCCGGTGACCGGCTCGGGGCCGAGGGAGAGGCGCTCCGGCTCGATCGACTGCAGGCGGGCCAGTGCGCGCACCGCGGTCCGGTACCGCTCCGCGACGGTCGCGGCTGCGGGTGGAGCGGGCGCCACGTCCAGCCCCGGCTCGTAGGAGTCGCCGGGGCTCAGCTCCATGACGAACAGCGGCGGCACCTCGGGGGGTGCGCCGCCGTCCTCGAGCAGGACCTCTGGCACCGGGAACCCGGCGGTCCCGTGCAGGGCGTGGAGGACCCGCGCCTGGCGCAGGACGTCGCGGTTGCGGACCGGCGCCAGGCCGGCGGGGGCCACCTTGAGCACCACCCCACGCTCCGGTCCCGCGCCCACGAGCGTCGAGGCGTGGGTGAGGCTGGAGACACCGCCCTCGAGGCGGCGCAGCCCGAGCAGCTCTGCCCCGGGCCAGCGTCGCCGCGCCACCGCGGTGACGCGGTCCAGGAGGTGTCGGGGGTCGAGGGCGTCGGTGTCGTCCATGTCGTCCATGTCGTCCATGCCGTCCGTGTCGTCCGTGCCAGCCATGCCTGCCAGCGTCGGGCGGTCATCGACCGGCAGCAACGGAGCGGAGGCCCCGTGCTGGAGAGGCCCACACCGCCGGGGGTGCTGACCGTGGGCCCCGGGGCCACCGCCCGGACACACTCCGCGCATGACGAGCTCGCAGGACAACCCCTACACGTCGTCGCCCTGGACCGGGCGATTCCGCCTCGACGGCAAGGTCGCGGTGGTGACCGGGGCCTCCAGCGGCCTGGGTGTCGCGATCGCCCAGGGGATGGCGGCCGCTGGCGCCGACGTGGCGATCGGCGCGCGCCGGCTCACGGGACTCGCACGGACCCGCGAGCTGGTCGAGGCCCTCGGTCGACGATGCGTGGCCGTGGAGACCGACGTGACGTCGGTGGCGGACTGCGACCGACTCGTGGCCGCGGCCGTCGACGAGCTCGGTGGGTGCGACGTGCTGGTCAACAACGCCGGTGTCGGTGGCGCCTACAACGCCGCGACCGAGGACCCGCCCGAGCACTTCCGGTCCGTGGTCGACGTGAACCTGTTCGGCTCCTACTGGATGGCCCAGGCTGCCGGGCGCGTCATGCCGCCCGGCAGCGCGGTGGTCAACATGTCCAGCGTCATGGCGGTGACGACGGCCCGGATGCCCGCAGCCGGCTACAGCGCGGCCAAGGCAGGCGTGCTCGGGATGACGCGTGACCTCGCCGCCCAGTGGGGCTCGCGGGGCATCCGGGTGAACGCCCTCCTACCCGGCGTCTTCCCGACCGAGGCCACAGCGCACTACAGCCCGCGCTACCAGCAGAAGCTGATCGACGCTCGGGTCCCTGCCGGCCGCCTGGGCGATCCCGTCGAGATCGCCAGCACCGCGGTCTTCCTGGCGTCGGACGCGGCCGGGTACATCACCGGGGTCGGGATCCCCGTCGACGGCGGGGTGCTCCTACTCTGATCAGGCGGCTGTGCCGGCTCAGTCCGCCGCCACGTCGATGACGACCTTCCCGAGGGCCTGCCTGCGGTCGAGGATGCCGAGGGCGCCTGTCGCCACCTCGAGGGGCAGCCGGTGGCCGACGTACGGGCGCACGCTGCCGGCGGCTGCGGCCGCCTCGAGGCCGGCGATCAGCTCCGGCGCGTAGCCGGGGAAGCGCTGCTCCCACGGGTCCAGGGCCACGCCGACGACGCTGAGGTTGCGCAGCAGCAGGCGGTTCAGGCGCACCTCGGGGATCGTGCCCTCGGCGAAGCCGACGACCATGAGCCGGCCCCCGACGTCGAGGGCGCGCAAGGAGTCGGTGACCCGGTCGCCACCGACCGGGTCGACCACGACGTCCACCCCGTCGCCGGTCAGCTCCCGCGCACGCACGGCCCAGCCGTCCTCGGTGCGCAGCACGACGTCCGCGCCGCACTGCTCGGCCACTGCGGCCTTCGCGTCCGACGAGACCACGGCGATCGACGGCTTCGCCCGGCCGCGGAGCAGGTCGAGCGTCGCCGTCCCGACGCCGCCGGCCGCGCCGTGCACGAGCACCGCCTGGCCGTCCTCGAAGCCGGCCCGGTCGAGGGTGAACCAGGCGGTGGCGTAGTTGAGGAAGAACGCAGCTGCGTCGATCCACGACATCGAGGGCGGGATCTGGACGGTGTAGCGAGGGATCCCGAGGACGCGCTCGGCCACCGCACCCCAGACGCTGAGGCCGGCGACGCGGTCTCCGGGGCGGAACCGGGACCCCGGCGAGGCCTCGAGCACGACGCCGGCGTACTCGCCGCCGGTGACGTAGGGCGCGGGCGTGCCGTGCTGGTAGGCACCCCGGCTCTGCAGCAGGTCGGGGAAGGCCACAGCTGCGGCTCGGACCTCGACGAGGAGCCGCTCGCCGTCCGCCCACGGGTGCGCTCCCCGGGGCTCGGGCAGGTCGTCGCGCAGCTCGAGCCCGTCCGGGCCGGTCGTCCGCGGCACCACCAGGCCGCGCATCAGCGGCGGGCCACCGAGGAGGTGACGGACCTCGTGTTCAGCTCGTCGCCGCCGTCGACGGTGAGGACCTGGCCAGTCACCATCCCGGAGCGGTCGTCGGCGAAGAAGGAGACGGCGTTGGCGATGTCCTCGGGGTCGACGAAGCCGTTCGGCAGGCTCTCGAGCCACGCGGCCCTGATCTCCTCGGGCATGCCGAGGATGCCGGAGGAGGCCGTCATGCCGGGAAGGACGCAGTTCGCGGTCACACCGTGGCGCAGGTTCTCCGCCGCGACGGTCTTGACCATGCCGATCAGCCCGGCCTTGGAGGTCGCGTACGACACCTGGGCGGGCATTCCCTGCGTGCCAGCGGTGCTGGAGATGACGACGATCCGGCCGTACCCGCGCTCGCGCATGCCGGCGAGGCACTGCTGCAGGACCCGGAAGGTGCCGGTGAGGTTCACGTCGAGGTCGAGCTGCCACTTCTCGAGCGAGAACGAGTGGGCAGCACCGAGCAGGGTGGTGATGGCCGCGTTGGCGACGTACACGTCGACCACGCCGAGGTCGGGCAGCTCGTCGCGCGCGATGTCGAGCTGCCAGGTGCACCCGGGCTCCTTGTCCAGCGTGACGACCTCGAAGCCGTCGTCCGCCAGGCGCCTGGCGATCGCCTGGCCGATGCCCCCCTCGCGACCTGCCCCGGTGACCAGGGCACGCCGCGTCATGCGCTGTCCTTCCCACGGGCCGCAGCGTCGTGCTCGGCGTCACCGATCGTGGGGATGGCAGGGTGCCCCTCGAGCCTGAGGACGAGCAGCGCGGTCTGGGCGGCGAGCTGGTCGTTGGCGTTCGCAGCGACGTCCAGGCCAGTGAGGTCGTGCACCTTGGCGAGGCGCAGGCGCACCGTGTTCTCGTGGATCCCCAACCGGGCCGCGGACTCACGCACGCTCCGCCCGGTGTCGAAGAAGCTCTGCAGGGTGCGCAGCAGGTCCGCCGTCCCCGGTCGGCCGTCGAGCAGTGCCCCGATGACGTCGTGGACGTAGCGCCGCACCGCACCGAGGTCGCCGTTCGCGACGAACAGCCGGGCCGGGCCGAGGTCGTCGACCGCGATCACCCGCTCGCCCGACCCGTTGAACCGGTCGACGCACAGCACGACCTCCCGGGTCTCGCGGTAGGCGCGGTGGAGCGCCGAGGCCCGGGTCACCCCGGAGACGCCCACGATGCAGGTCCGGTCCGGGAGCGAGCGGGTGAGGTGGCGCAGGACGCGCTTGACCTCGTGCACGAAGGCGACGGGTGCGCACCCCCCGGGCGCCTCGACGAGCAGGATCATGCCTTCGCGCCCGCGGGTCGCCAGCACCTCGACGCCCAGGTCGGCCGCGACCCGCGTGGAGACGACCTCCTCGTCGAGCGGGGCGGTGCCCTCGCACGGGTCCGCGAGGTAGACCAGGACCCGATCGGCATCGGCCTGGACGCCGAGGTACTCGGCGGCGTCGGCGATGTCGTCCGGCCGCGTGTGGCCACGCACCAGCTGCCGGGCGAGGGTGGCGCGCGCGTTCCAGGACGCCCGAGCGACCCGACGCTGCACGTCGTACTCCGCGGCGAGGTGGACGGCCGTCCTGCTCAGGAGGGCCGCGTCGTCGCGGCCCATCCGGCCCGACACCTCGGCGATCACCAGCCACGCGAACAGGCAGTCCTCGCGGCGCACCGGCATGAGCAGGTGCCGGCGCTCGATGCGCAGCGCCGGTTGCGCGTTGACGACCAGCGGTCCGGGAGCCGCGAGGTCGACCGGCCCGTGATGGGCCAGCAGGTGGTCGACGTCCGGCGGTCGGAAGTCCGACCCTCGGGCCCGCTCGGAACGAGAGACGACCCGGCCCTGCGGGTCGATCAGCCAGACCGGGTTGGCGGTCAGGCCGGCCGCGGTCTGGACGAGGCCGGCGATGCCACCACCAGCAGCGGCCGTCGCGGAGAGGCGCATCTCGACGGCGTAGCGGCGGGCCAGGTCGTCGTACCGCTGGCGGAGCTCGGCTGCGGACAGCGCCGGGGCGCCGGCCTCGGCGACGCTCATCGCGCCACCGCCCGGCACCGAGGCAGCACGCGGTCCGGTCCGGACGGGTTCGAAGCACACATCGTCGTCTCCTCGGCGGGCGCAGCGGCGGTATTGCTCCGAGATTAGAATGGTCAGACCGTTTCGGCAAGGGGTGCCGGACGTCATCGCCTCTCCAGCATGGCCGCTCGGAAGGCCCCGACCTCCTCGGCACGGAGCCCGTGGTCCACCAGCCAGGCCTCGGCGCCACCCCGGGCGCGCAGCCACTCGAGGAGGGACTCCACCTGCCGGGGCGCCGGCGCCTGGTCCTCGACGCTGCTGTCGGAGAGCATCTCGGCATAGAGGTCGTGGCGTCGCAGCCGGGTCAGGACGGGTTCCACGCTCGGCGCTGACAGCAGGTGCTCGGCGACGATGTCCTGCTCCGCGACACCGAGCACGGAGAGGAGCAGCGTCGCGACGACGCCCGTGCGGTCCTTGCCCGCCGCGCAGTGGAACAGCACGGCGTGCCCGCGCGGGTCCATCACGGCGCGGACGGCGCCGACGACCGACTCGGGCTGGGTCTCCAGGTAGGCCGCATATCCCGCCCGCCACGAGCTCTCCTGCCCCGCGCTCAGCCCCCAGCGGCACCACCGGACGCGGTACGCCGACCAGTCGACGCACTCCACAGCGACCTCCGTGCCTCGGCGCAGGTCGACCACGGTGGCGAGGCGGAGCTCGTCCCACGCGGCAGCATCGGCCTCGGCGAAAGCTGGGTAGTCACACCGGAAGACGCGGCCCGTGCGGACGCGACTCCCGTCCTCGGTGACGACTCCCCCCAGGTCGCGGAGGTTGTGGGAGCCCACCACCTGCCGGACACGGCTGGTGGGTTTGCGCGCGGGATCGGTCTCGGTGCTCATCCCTCGACCTTGCAGCGGTGGCGCGGCGTCGACCACCGACCCGCTGCGCGGGGGTGTGGACCTCCCCAGCGATGCCGACGACCGGCACAAAAGAAGACCGGACCGGGCCCTCGCAGGACCCGGTCCGATCTGTGCGGCGGTGACGGAGGGATTTGAACCCTCGGTGGACTTGCGCCCACAAACGCTTTCGAGGCGTTCTCCTTAGGCCGCTCGGACACGTCACCGCGGGAGACATTACCGGAGCGGCGCGGGAGGCCCGAAATCCGGCCCCGCCCTGACATCGGGGGCGCCGGGAGACCGGCGCCCCCAACGGGGCCAGGCGGGCTGGTGGTCAGCGGTTGGCCCGCGGGACCACTGTCTTGCTCAGGGACACGCCCGTGGCGCCGCCGGTCGGCGTGTAGACGATCGACAGGCTCGAGCTGGTGATGAACGAGCCGGTCCCGAGCTCGCGGGCGACGAGGGCGACGCTGTGCGAACCCTTCAGCACCGGCACGACGACCGTGACGGCGCCGTTCTCACCAGCGCCGGAGCCCTTGTAGTGGAGCTGCCGGTAGCCGGCGAGGACCTTGCCGTCGATCCGCAGCGAGTACTGCAGGCGGCCGTCGCCGGCGAGGGTGACGTCGTCCTCGGCGTACACCGTGGCGGTGATCGCGAGGAAGCCCTTCGCGGACGTGTTGAGCGACCGCGACACGATCGGCTGGTAGCTGGCGGTGACGAAGTCGTTGATGTACGTCGTGTACGCCGCACCCCACGCCCGCGGCTCGTCGCGGACGTCCTTGGCCGTGAGGCTCTCGTTCTTGATGTCGGCGCCGGTGACCGTGCCGTCCTTGATCTTCGCGCCGGTGATGATGCCGTGCGCGACGGCTCCGCCGGTGCTGCCCAGCAGCAGGGCGACGACGAGGACGGCGAGGGCGACCGGCGAGAGGCGTCCGCCGGGCCGGCGGTCTGCGGTGGTGGTCATGGGGGGCTCCTTCGATGAGGGGAGGGGTTCCTGCCTCTCCTCAGAGCGCGCCCGGACCGTCGCTGATACCGCGACTTCTCATGCCTCCACACGAGGTGCGTGACTTTCCACCGCGAAGTGCGCGAGTTCGCACCACGAGGTGTGCGGGTTCCCACCACGAGGTGTGCGAGTTCGCACCACGGAGTGTGCGGAGGCTCCTGCGGGCGACCGGTCGCGCCGGACCACTACCGCCAGCAGTGACCACTCGACGGGCCGGAAGTGACGTGCCGACCCGCCGGAGGTGACCACTCGACGCGCCGGAAGTGACCACTCGACGGGCCGGAAGTGACGCCTCGACGGGCGCGGCGGTCACCAGCGCGGGTGGATGGCCTCGCGCAGGTGGCGGTCGTAGATCGCGCGGACGCCGTCGAGCAGCTCGGCGGGGAGCGGGTCGAGCAGGCCGGCGGCGGCGTTGGCGCGGGCCTGCTCGGGGTTGCGGGCGCCGGGGATGACGGTGGTGACGCCGGGCTGCTGCCAGCACCACGCGATCGCGGCCTGGGCCGGGGTGACCTCGTCGCCGAGGGCGGAGCGGACGAGGCCGGTGAACTCCGCGGCCGCGGCGACGCCGGTGCGGTAGTCGACGCCGGAGAAGGTCTCGCCGACGTCGAAGGCGCTGCCGTCGCGGTTGTAGGTGCGGTGGTCGTCGGGCGCGAAGGTGGTCGACTCGTCGTACCGGCCCGACAGCAGGCCGGAGGCCAGGGGCACGCGGGCGATGATCGCGACGCCGGCCTCGGCCGCGGCGGGCAGCACCTCGTCGAGCGGCTTGAGCCGGAAGGCGTTGAGGATGATCTGCACCGACTGCACGCCGGGGCGGGTGATTGCGGACAGGGCCTGGGCGCAGGTCTCGACGCTGACGCCGTAGCCGGCGATGACGCCGTCGGCGACGAGCTGGTCGAGGGCGTCGTAGGTCGCGTCGTCGTCGATGACCTCCGACGGCGGGCAGTGCAGCTGGACGAGGTCGATGGTGTCGACGCCGAGGTTGCGCCGCGAGCGGTCGAGCCAGTCGCGGAAGCTGGCGAGCACGTAGTTGTCCGGCACCTGGTCGACGCGGCGGCCCATCTTGGTGACGACGGTGAAGCCGTCGTCGGCGTGGTCGGCGAGGAAGCGGCCGACGATCTGCTCGCTGCGGCCGTCGCCGTAGACGTCGGCGGTGTCATAGAAGGTGACGCCGGCCTCCGCGGACGCCTCGAGGACGGCACGGGCGTCCGCCTCGCTGACGTCGCCCCAGTCGGCGCCGAGCTGCCAGGTGCCGAGGCCGACGACGGAGACCTCGCGGGCCAGGGCGCTGCCGGGCCGGCCGAAGGGTCGCTGTTCCATGGAGGTCCTCCTTGCGAGGGGTCAGGAGCGGGCGCGGGCCAGCCGCGCGTCGACGGCGGCAGGGCTGAGGACGGCGTCGAGCGCGAGCGCGGCGCAGCCGACGAGACCCGCCCGGTCACCGTACGTCGCGGGCAGGAACTGCAGCTCGCGGGTCGCGAGCGCCGACGCCTTCGCGTAGACGGCCTCGCGCACACCGGCGGCGTACACGTCGTAGGCGCCGGCCATGTCGCCGCCGAGGACGACGGCCCGCGGGTTCAGCAGGTTGATGGCGACGGCGAGCAACTCGCCGACCTGGCGGCCGCTCTCGCGCAGCAGCTGCTTGGCCTCCGCGTCGCCGGCCAGCGCCTGCGCGACCAGGTCGCGGACGTGGTCGACGGTGCGGCCCTCCTCGCGCAGCCGGGCGACGAGCGCCCAGCCGGAGGCGACGGTCTCGAGGCAGCCGACGTCGCCGCAGCGGCACGGCCGTCCGGCGGCCTCCGCGACCTTGGTGTGCCCGAGGTCGCCGGCGCCACCGCGGGCGCCGGTGACGATGCGACCGCCGGCGAGGACGCCGAGCCCGATCCCGGTCGACGCCTTGACGACGAGCAGGTCGTCGGTGGGCGTGGCGTGGCCGAGGAACTCCGAGCGGGCCATGGTGTCGGCGTCGTTGGCGAGCAGGATCGGGGCGTCCGCCACGTCGGCGAGGTACGGCGCCAGCGGGACGCCGTCCCAGCCGGCCATGACCGGGGTGTCGACGCTGACCCCGCGCTCGGCGTCGACGACGCCGGGCAGGGAGACCCCGATCCCGAGCACGCCCAGCGCGGTGGCCGGGCCGGCGGCGAGCAGCGTGCGCAGCTGGTCGGCAACGACGGGCATCACGTCGTGGGGGCCGGCGCCGACCTCGTGGTCGACGGCGGAGGAGGCGAGCTCGGCGCCGCCGAGGTCGAAGACCGCGACCTGGGAGCGCGAGCGGCCGATGGCGGCGGCGAGCACGACGCCGGCGCCGGTGTCGAAGACCAGGCTCCCGGGCGGGCGCCCGCCGGTGGAGGCGAGCTCGGCGCCGGTGCGGAGCAGCCCGGCGTCGGTCAGCGCGGCGACCCGGGCGACGACTGCGGTGCGGGACAGGCCGGTGAGCCCGCGCAGGTCGGCGCGGGTGCTCGCCCGGCCGGAGCGCAGCAGCGCGAGGAGCTCACCAGCAGTCGCGGACTCGCGCGCCATCAGCCCTCACCCCGGCGGGTGGAGGTGCGGCGCAGGCGGGCGCAGGACATGACCGGAATCTAAGCACGACCACTTTGATCTCAAAAAGACCTAAGTAGGGTTCCCTCGATGCATCCTTTGGCTCTACCGTGGAGGGCGTGAGTGTGACTCCCGACCTCGAGGTCCCCGCCTGCGACTTCACCGTCTTCGGCGGAACCGGCGACCTCGCCCTCCGCAAGCTGCTCCCCGGCCTCTACGAGCGCGAGCGCCAGCGCAACCTCCACCCCGACACCCGGATCATCGGCGTGTCCCGGCACGCCCTCGACGACGCCGGCTACCGCGACCTGGTCACCCAGGCCCTGTTCGAGCACGTGCCCGAGGACCACCTCGAGGCCGGCGCGGTGCACCGGCTGACCCGCCGGCTGCACCACCTCGCCATCGACGCCCACGTCCCCGACGGGTGGCACCAGCTGCACGGCCTGCTCAAGGACCACCCGGGCCGCACCTCCCGCGGCGAGGGTCCGGCCACGCGCGTGTTCTACCTCGCCGTCGGCTCCGACCTGTTCGGCCCGATCTGCGACCGCCTCGACGACCTCGGCCTCGTCGAGCCCGACAGCCGCGTCGTCCTCGAGAAGCCGATCGGCTCCGACCTGGCGTCCTCGCGCGTCGTCAACGACGCCGTCGGGCGGGTGTTCGAGGAGGGGCAGGTCTACCGGATCGACCACTACCTCGGGAAGGAGAGCGTGCAGAACCTGCTGGTCACGCGCTTCGCCAACACCTTCCTCGAGCCGGTGTGGAACTCCCGCTGGGTCGACCACGTGCAGATCACCGTGTCGGAGACGCTCGGCGTCGGCGGCCGCGGCGGCTACTACGACCGCGCCGGCGCGCTGCGCGACATGGTGCAGAACCACCTGCTGCAGATGCTGTGCCTGGTCGCGATGGAGCCCCCGACGTACGTCGGCGGCGACCCGGTGCGCGACGAGAAGCTCAAGGTGCTGCGCGCCCTCAAGCCGCTGGCCGGCGCCGACGTGGACCGCCACACCGTGCGCGGGCAGTACACGACGTACGCCGAGGAGATCGGCCGGCAGAGCACGACCGAGACCTTCGTGGCGCTGCGCGCGGAGGTGCAGAACTGGCGGTGGGCGGGCGTGCCGTTCTACCTGCGCACCGGCAAGCGGCTGGCCCGCAAGGAGTCGACCATCGAGGTCGTCTTCAAGGAGCCGCCGCACGCGATGTTCCCGCACAGCGAGGGCGTCACGACGCCGAACCGGCTGACCATCCGGATGCAGCCCGACGAGGGCATGCAGCTGCACCTGACCGCCAAGCACCCCGGCCCGGGCGGCATCCGCATGCACCCGGCCTCGCTCGACCTCAGCTACGACGACACCTTCGACGAGCGCAGCCCCGACGCCTACGAGCGGCTGCTGCTCGACGTGATGCGCGGCATCCCGACCCTGTTCATGCGCCGCGACGAGGTCGAGGCGGCGTGGGCGTGGGTCGAGCCGATCCTCGACCAGTGGGAGCGCGCCGGCATCGAGCCGGTCCGCTACCACCCCGGCACCACCGGCCCGGCCGCGGCGGCGATGCTGCTGGCGCGCGAGGGCCGCACCTGGCAGGAGTGACATGACCCAGCAGCCCCTCCACCCCGTCCTGGCCGACGTGACCCGTCGGCTCACCGAGCGCAGCGCCGCCACCCGCACGGCGTACCTCGCTCGCGTGCGCGAGGCGGCCCTGCGCGGACCTGCGCGGGGTCGCCTCGCGTGCGCCAACCTCGCGCACGGCTTCGCGGCCGCCGAGGGCCCGGCGAAGGCGGAGCTCGCGCGCGGGCAGAAGCCGAACCTGGCGATCGTCACCAGCTACAACGACATGCTCTCGGCGCACCAGCCGTACGGCGACTACCCGCCCGTCCTCAAGGACGCGGTCGTCCGCGCAGGTGGTCTCGCGCAGGTCGCCGGCGGCGTGCCGGCGATGTGCGACGGCGTCACCCAGGGCCGCGACGGCATGCAGCTCTCGCTCTACAGCCGCGACGTGATCGCGATGTCGACCGCGATCGCGCTCTCCCACGACATGTTCGACGCCGCCCTGCTGCTCGGCGTCTGCGACAAGATCGTGCCCGGGCTGCTGATCGGCGCGCTGTCCTTCGGGCACCTGCCCGCCGTGTGGGTGCCCGCCGGGCCGATGGCCTCGGGCCTGCCCAACAAGGAGAAGGCGAAGGTGCGCCAGCTCTTCGCCGAGGGCAAGGTCGGCCGTGAGGAGCTGCTCGAGGCCGAGTCGGCGTCGTACCACTCGCGCGGGACGTGCACCTTCTACGGCACCGCCAACTCCAACCAGCTGCTGATGGAGGTGATGGGCCTGCACCTGCCGGGCTCCTCCTTCGTCAACCCCGACAACCCGCTGCGCGACGCACTCACCCGCGAGGCGGCGGCGGTGGCGGTGCGCCGCACCCAGCAGCACGATGCGGCGCCGGCCCTCGGCGAGATGGTCGACGAGAAGGTCGTGCTCAACGCGTGCGTGGCCCTGCTCGCGAGCGGCGGGTCGACCAACCACACGCTGCACCTGGTCGCGATCGCACGTGCTGCCGGGATCCTGCTGACGTGGGACGACCTCGCCGACCTGTCGGCCGTCGTACCGCTGCTGGCGCGGGTCTACCCCAACGGTGCCGCGGACGTGAACCACTTCCACGCCGCCGGCGGGATCGGCTTCCTGGTGAGCACCCTGCTCGACGCGGGACTGCTGCACGAGGACGTCGAGACGATCGTCGGCCACGGCCTGCGCCGCTACACCGAGGAGCCGGTGCTCATCGACGGCGAGCTGTCGTGGCGTCCCGGCCCGGCCGAGAGCCTCGACCTCGACGTGCTCCGTCCAGCCACCGACCCGTTCTCCGCCGACGGCGGGCTCAAGGTGCTGCGCGGGCCCCTCGGCACCGGGGTCGTCAAGACTTCCGCCGTGGCGGTCGAGCACCGCACGGTCACCGCGCCGGCGCGGGTCTTCGACGACCAGCAGGACTTCCTGCAGGCCTTCGCCGACGGCGACCTCGACGGCCAGGACCTCGTCGCGGTCATCCGCTACCAGGGCCCCGCCGCCAACGGCATGCCCGAGCTGCACAAGCTGACCCCCCCGCTCGGCGTGCTGCAGGACCGTGGGCAACGGGTCGCGATCGTCACCGACGGCCGGATGTCCGGTGCCTCCGGAAAGGTCCCCGCCGCCATCCACGTCACCCCCGAGGCCGCCGTCGGCGGGCCGCTCGCCCGGGTGCGTGACGGCGACGTCATCACCCTCGACGCCGGCGCCGGCGTGCTGCACGTCGAGGCCGACCTCGCGCATCGCGAGCCGACCGGCGCTGCGCCCTCGGGCGCGGCGCGGGCCGGCACCGGGCGCGAGCTCTTCGCCGCGTTCCGTGCGACCGTGGGACCAGCCGACGAGGGAGCATCGGTGTTCCCCTCGCCCGCCGCCGACCCGACCACCGCCCCGGAGGCTCCCCTTGTCCGCTCCTGAGTCCGTGCTCGACGTCGTCCCCGTCATGCCGGTGGTCGTCGTGCACGACCTCGCGGCCGCCGTACCCATCGCGCAGGCGCTGGTCGACGGCGGCTTGCCGGCGATCGAGCTGACCCTGCGCACCCCGGTCGCCCTGGACGCGCTGCGCGCCATCGCGGCCGAGGTGCCGGACATCCTGCTCGGCGCCGGCACCATCACCACCCCGCACCAGGCCGAGGCGGCCGTCGAGGCGGGGGCCCGCTTCCTGGTCTCCCCGGGCTCCACGCCCGCGCTGCTCGCGGCGATGCAGGCGACCGGCGTGCCGTTCCTGCCCGGCACGTCGACCGTCTCGGAGGTGCTCGCGGTGCTCGAGGCCGGGCAGCGCGAGATGAAGTTCTTCCCGGCCGAGGCGTCCGGTGGTGTGCGCTACCTCAGGTCTGTCGGCGACCCGGTGCCGCAGGCCCGCTTCTGCCCCACCGGCGGCATCACCCCCGCCTCGGCCCCCGACTACCTCGCCCTGCCGAACGTCGGCTGCGTCGGCGGCTCGTGGATCACCCCCGCCGACGCCGTCGCCGCGGGCGACTGGGACCGGATCCGCACCCTCGCCGCCGAGGCCGCCGCCCTCCGCTGACCCGCCTCACCCCACCCCAGCCCATAACACGGGGCGGTCGGTTCGTCCAGACCTTCGCGATAGTCCCGGGCCAAAAGCACCTTCCGGCGGCGTGTCGCGGTGCTTTTGACCCGGGACTACCGCCGTTGGCGAGCCTGGTGACCGGACGGGGTGGGGCGGTCGGGCTGGGGTAGTCCCTGACGAAAAGCACCGTCGTACGGCGTGTCGCGGTGCTTTTCGTCAGGGACTACCGCGCTCAGGCGCGGCGGCCGAGGAGGGCGAGCAGCTCGAGCAGGGGCGGGGCTCCGGGCGGGACCGGGAGGGGCGGGCCGAAGGCGGAGCCGCGCTCGGAGAGGGTCTCCGGGGTGGAGAGAACGGGCGGGCGAAGGACAGGCAGGCCGCGACGTCGGCGTCGGTGACCTCGAAGGGGCGGCCGAGGGCGGTCGCGAGGTCCCAGCCGTGCACGACGACCTCGTTGAGGGCGACGGCCGCGGCGACGTCACCGGGCAGGTCGATGCCGCCGGCGGCGGTCATGCCGTCGTACGCCGCCGGGTCGCGCCACGCCGCCGCCAGCGCGCCGAGGTCGGCGCCGATCCGGTCCCGGAAGCCCGGCTCGAGGCGGGGGCCGTCGCCGACGGCGCCCTGCTCGGTGCCCGGCACCGGCTCCTTGCGGGCTGCGCCGGTGAAGGCGACGGCGAGGCCGCCGACGTGGTCGACGAGGTCGGCGACGGAGTACTCCGTGCACGGGGTCGGTCGGGCGAGGTCCTCGTCGCGCACGGCGGCGACGAGGGTGGCGAGGGTCGTGGTGGCCGGTCCGAGGTCGAGGGTCATGCCCCTACCGACCGGCGGGCGCCCGCGGAATCATCGGTGGTCCAGCTCGGTGGCTCAACCGCGCTGCGCGGAGAAGAACCGCTCGAGGAGCGCCGCGGACTCCGCGGCCAGCACGCCGGACACCACCTCGGGGCGGTGGTTGAGACGCCGGTCGCGCACGACGTCCCACAACGACCCCACGGCGCCCGCCTTGTCGTCCCAGGCACCGAAGACGACCCGGTCCACCCGGGACAGGACGGCGGCGCCGGCGCACATCGTGCACGGCTCGAGGGTCACCACGAGGGTGCAGCCGGAGAGCCGCCAATCCCCGCGGGCGGCGGCCGCGGCGCGGAGCGCGACCACCTCGGCGTGGCCGGTGGGGTCGCCGTCGCGCTCGCGGACGTTGTGGCCGACGCCCACCACCTCGCCGGCGGCGTCGACGACGACGGCGCCGATGGGTACGTCGCCGCTCGTCAGCGCGGCCTCCGCCTCGGCGAGGGCGCGCTGCATCGGCGCGGCCCAGGCCGCCTCGACCGGTCCTGTCACGCTGTCACGCCGAGGGTCACGCGGAGGTCAGGCCCACGACGTCGTCGAAGAGCTGGCCGAAGCCCATGCCGCGGGCGATCTCCGAGAGCATCTCGTCGGGGTAGAGCTCGTCGTCGTCCAGCACCTCGGCGAGGAACATCGCGTCCACGCCCAGGTCGCTGAGCAGCTCGAGGTCGCCGGCGGGCTCGGGGTCGTCCTCGTCGTCGACCGGCGGCAGGCCGAGGTGCTCGACCACGTCGGCAGCCAGCTCCCACTCCGAGGCGGCGGTGATGTCGGAGAGCATCACCCGCACCTGCTGGCCGGTCACGCGGACGACGAAGAAGAAGTCCTCCTCCACCGCGACCAGCCCGACGACACCGCCGTCACCGGGGAACCTGCGCAGCGCGGACACGAGGGTGTCGACGTCGGTCGCGTGGTCGGGCGTGAGCTCGGCGACCTGCCACACCCCCTCCTGGCGGTAGGCGGCGAGCGCGAAGTCGACCGATTCGGTGGACGGGCCGGCTGCGGTCATGCGCCAAGCGTGACACGGGAATCGGGACAGGGCCAGAGGTTTGGCCCCCTCGCGCAGGACGGTCCCCACCGCCCACGTCACCCCGGGCGCCCGGGCCGCGGGGTGGCGGCAGCGCCGGGGAGTCCGACTAGGGTTGGCCCATGCGCACCCTGGTCGTGGACCACCCCCTCGTCGCCCACAAGCTGACCGTGCTCCGCGACCAGCAGACCGACTCGCCGACCTTCCGCTCGCTCGCCGACGAGCTGGTCACCCTGCTGGCCTACGAGGCCACCCGCGACGTGCGGGTCGAGACCACGGACATCGTCACGCCGGTCGCGCCCACGACGGGGGTCCGGCTCGCGACGCCCCGACCCCTCGTCGTACCGATCCTGCGGGCGGGCCTGGGCATGCTCGACGGGATGATGCGGCTGCTGCCGACCGCCGAGGTCGGCTTCCTGGGCATGGTCCGCAACGAGGAGACCCTCGAGGCGGTGACGTACGCCGAGCGGCTGCCCGACGACCTGACCGGCCGGCAGTGCTACGTGCTGGACCCGATGCTGGCCACCGGCGGCACGCTCGCCGCCGCGATCCGCTTCCTCGTCGACCGCGGCGCCGACCACATCACGGCGGTCTGCCTGCTGGCGGCGCCCGAGGGCTGCGACCGTGTGGAGCAGGAGCTCGCCGACCTCGACATCCCGGTCACCGTGGTGACGGCGGCGGTCGACGAGCGGCTCAACGAGAAGGGCTACATCGTCCCCGGCCTGGGCGACGCCGGCGACCGGCTCTACGGCATCGCGGGGGGCTGACCCGCTCCTGCCGCCCCCTCTCCGGAGCCCGTCGGACAGGGTCCAGGGCAGACGTAGATCAAATCATGATCATGATTTGAGCGCAAGGGACGTAGGTCACACGTAAGACGCCCCCCGTGAACCCGTGAGGGCTGTGTAGTTTGCTGACCGCTGCGCCCACACCCGGGTGCTGCCGTTTGTTGTGTCCCTCAACGCTGGAGGCTCGATGCTGATCGGCATCCCGCGCGAGTCGAAACCGGGCGAAACCCTGGTAGCGGCAACCGCCAAGACCGTTTCCCAACTGACCAACCTCGGCTACGACGTGATCGTCGAGACGGGCGCCGGCGAGTCCGCCGACCAGCCCGACAGCGCGTTCACCGCCGTCGAAGGGGTGCGCGTCGGTACGCCGGAGGAGGTGTGGGCCGCCGACGTCGTCGTCAAGGTCAACGCCCCCACCGACGAGGAGATCGGCCGGCTCCGGCGTGGCGCCACGATCATCTCCATGATGGCCCCGGCCCGCAGCCCCGAGCTGCTGGAGCGACTGCAGGCGCAGGGCGTCACCGCGCTGGCCATGGACGCCGTCCCGCGCATCTCGCGCGCGCAGTCGATGGACGTGCTGTCCTCGATGGCGAACGTCGCGGGCTACCGCGCCGTGGTCGAGGCCGCGCACGAGTTCGGCCGGATGTTCACCGGCCAGGTCACCGCCGCGGGCAAGATCCCGCCGGCCCGCGTGTTCGTCGTGGGCGCCGGTGTCGCCGGCCTCGCCGCGATCGGTGCCGCGTCGGCGATGGGCGCCGTCGTGCGCGCCTTCGACGTGCGGCCCGAGGTCGCCGAGCAGGTCGAGTCCATGGGCGCGGAGTTCGTGCACGTCGAGTTCGAGGCCGAGGTCTCCGCCGACGGCTACGCCAAGGAGATGACGGCCGAGCAGGTCGCCGCGACCGCCGCGATGTACGACGAGGAGGCGCGTGCCGCCGACATCGTCATCACCACGGCGCTGATCCCGGGCCGTCCCGCCCCGGCGCTGATCACCGCCGAGACCGTCGCCGGCATGAAGAACGGCTCGGTCATCGTCGACATGGCTGCGGCCAACGGCGGCAACGCCGCGGGCACGGTCGCCGACCAGAAGGTCGTCACCGAGAACGGCGTGACGATCCTCGGCTACACCGACCTCGCCGGTCGCCTGGCCGCGCAGACGTCGCAGCTCTACGGCACCAACATCGTCAACCTGCTCAAGCTGCTGACCCCGGAGAAGGACGGCAACCTGGCGCTGGACTTCGACGACGTCGTCCAGCGCGGCATCACCGTCGTCAAGGACGGGGAGTCGACCTGGCCGCCCCCGGCCGTCCAGGTCTCGGCCGCCCCGGCGGCCGCTGCCGCCGCGCCGGTCGAGCCGAAGCCCGAGAAGAAGCCGATGTCGCCGCAGGCGAAGGTCGGCGCCGTGCTCGGCGCGATCGCGCTCTTCTGGCTGGTCAACGCCCTCGCCCCGACCGACGAGCTGCGTCGCCACTTCACGGTGCTGATGCTGTCCGTGGTCGTCGGCTACTACGTGATCGGCAAGGTCGCGCACGCCCTGCACACGCCGCTGATGTCGGTCACGAACGCCATCTCCGGCGTCGTGGTCGTCGGTGCGCTGGTGCAGGTCGCCAGTGACGACAAGCTGATCGTCGGGCTGTCCGCGGTCGCGATCCTGCTCGCGTCGATCAACGTCTTCGGTGGGTTCGCGGTCACGCGCCGCATGCTCTCGATGTTCAGCAAGGGAGCCTGACCATGGACATCTTCTCCATCACCGGTGCGGCGTACCTCGTCGCTGCCCTGCTGTTCATCCTCTCCCTCGCCGGCCTGTCCCGGCACGAGTCGGCCAAGAGCGGCCTGACCTACGGCATGGTCGGCATGGCCGTCGCCCTGGTCGCGACCATCGCCACCGTCATCGACGTCAGCGAGTACGTCGACGACCGGGGCCTGGTCATCGCCCTGATGCTCGCCGCGGTCGCGATCGGTGCGGTCATCGGCCTGTGGCGCGCCCGCATCGTCGAGATGACCGGGATGCCCGAGCTGATCGCGCTGCTCCACTCGTTCGTCGGCCTCGCGGCCGTCGCGATCGGCTGGAACGGCCACATCCTCGGCTCCCACGAGGGCATGCCCAGCCTCGTCAACATCCACGAGGCCGAGGTCGCCATCGGCATCTTCATCGGTGCGGTCACCTTCACCGGCTCGATCGTCGCCAACCTGAAGCTGTCGGCGAAGATGAAGTCCGCGCCGCTCATGCTGCCGGGCAAGAACCTCATCAACATCGGCTCCCTCGTGCTGTTCGCGGTCCTGACCGCGGTCTACGTCTCGCTCGACACCCACGACAACGCCACTGCCGACGTCCTGCTGGGCGTCCTCACCCTGCTGGCGCTGGCGCTGGGCTGGCACCTGGTCGCCTCCATCGGCGGCGGTGACATGCCGGTCGTCGTGTCGATGCTGAACAGCTACTCCGGCTGGGCCGCGGCGGCGTCGGGCTTCCTGCTCGGCAACGACCTGCTGATCGTTACCGGTGCGCTCGTCGGCTCCTCCGGTGCCTACCTGTCCTACATCATGTGCAAGGCGATGAACCGCTCGTTCATCTCCGTCATCGCCGGCGGCTTCGGCATCGAGGCCCCCAGCGGCGACGACAAGGACTACGGCGAGCACCGCGAGATCCAGGCCGACGCGGCAGCCGAGCTGCTGGCCGGTGCGAAGTCGGTCGTGATCACGCCGGGCTACGGCATGGCGGTCGCGCAGGCGCAGTACCCCGTCGCCGACCTGACCGCGAAGCTGCGGGCCCGGGGCGTCGAGGTCCGCTTCGGCATCCACCCGGTCGCGGGCCGCCTGCCCGGGCACATGAACGTGCTGCTGGCCGAGGCCAAGCTGCCCTACGACATCGTGCTCGAGATGGACGAGATCAACGACGACTTCCCGGAGACCGACGTCGTGCTGGTCATCGGCGCCAACGACACGGTCAACCCGGCCGCGTCGGAGGACCCGTCCTCGCCGATCGCCGGCATGCCGGTGCTCGAGGTCTGGAACGCCCGCGACGTCATCGTGTTCAAGCGCTCCATGGCCGCGGGCTACGCCGGCGTGCAGAACCCGCTGTTCTTCCGCGAGAACACGCAGATGCTGTTCGGTGACGCCAAGGACAAGGTCGAGGAGATCGTCCGGCACCTGGACGACTGACCTCGCTGGGTACGACGAGGGGCCGGTCCCGCTGCGGCGGGGCCGGCCCTTCGTCGTACCGGGGGTCAGGTGGTGCGGTTCGCGAGCCCGTCGAGGCGCAGCATGTCCGACGGGTCGCTGTGCGTGCCGCCGGAGCCGACGTGCTTGTCGCTGATCTGCGGGCCGGTCCTGACCACGTGCACGAGCGCCATGGCGTGCCCGCGGCCCAGGCCGTAGTCCTCGGCGAGCCAGGCGACGATCTCGCCTGCCTTGGTGTCGGGACCGTAGCCGCGGGCGTGCGCCTCGTCGACGAGCTCCTGCGGGATGCGGCCGGTCTTCTTCTCGATCGCGTCGATGTAGGCCTGGAACGACATGGCTCCTCCTTGGTCCATCGGGGGGTGTGCCCGGACAGCCCGGCGCTGCCCCCGGGCCTCATCGCTCAGAGCAGGACCTGGGCCAGGCTCTCGTAGCGCGGCGTGCGGCGCGGTCCCTCCCCCAGGTGCGAGGCGACGACCTCGACGGACGCGAGCGGCCACGCGGGGCCGCTGTAGGACTCCAGCAGCCGCACCCAGCTGGTCATCCCCGTGGGCCGACCGCCGGTGCGGGCGATCGTGACGTGCGGGCGGAAGCGGGTGCCGTCGACCTCGATGCCGCAGGCGACGGCGGCGTTGCGGGCGCGGACCGCGAGCCGCTCGACGAGGTCGGTGGCGCCGGTGACGCCGGTGGCGAGGACGCGGGCCTGGTCGACGTTCGGGAAGACCACCGGCCCGGCCAGGGCGACGTCGGCCGGCTCGAGGTCGTCGAGGGACTCGGCCAGCCGGTCGACGTACTCGTCGACGCGGTGCTCCGCGGCGTCCGGCATGAACGCCAGGGTGAGGTGCAGGTGCTCCGGACGCGTCCAGCGGAAGCCGGCGGCGGCGCGCCGCGGCTCGAGGAACCCGTCGAGGTGCTCGACGGCGTGCGCCGGCGGGACGATCGCGGTGAAGACACGCACCGGCGCTAGACCTGGGTGCCGAGCAGCTGGCCGATCCCGTGCGTGACAGCCATGGCGAGCAGGCCCCCGAGGACGTTGCGGATGACGGCCGGCCGGACGGCGCCGTACCCGAAGCGGGCGCTGGCCCAGCCGGTCAGGGCGAGCGCTGCGGCGACGGCCGCGACGGTCACCCAGACGCGGTGGTCCTGGGTGACGAGCAGGATGGTCAGCAGCGGCAGCAGCGCGCCGAGGGTGAAGGAGACCATCGACGCCCACGCCGCTGTCCACGGGCTGGTGAGGTCGTCAGGGTCGATGCCGAGCTCGACCTCGGCGTGTGCCGCGAGCGCGTCCTTCTCCGTCAGCTGCTTCGCGACCTCGAGCGCGAGGTCCGGCTCGAGCCCCTTGTCGACGTACAGCCCCGCCAGCTCGGCGAGCTCGTCCTCCGGGTCCTCGCGCAGCTCGCGCCGCTCCTTGGCCAGCAGCGCCTCCTCGGAGTCCCGCTGGGTGCTGACCGAGACGTACTCGCCCGCCGCCATGCTCATCGCGCCGGCCACCACGCCCGCGACACCGGCGATGAGGATGGCCGTGCGGTCGGTGGTCGCGCCGGCGACACCGAGGACGATGCCGGCCGTCGAGACGATGCCGTCGTTGGCGCCGAGAACTCCGGCGCGCAGCCAGTTGAGGCGGTCGTTGAGGCCCTGCTCGTGGGGTTCGTCCTCGTGCGGACCGATCTCGCCGTCCGCCGCCTGGGTCTCCGTGGTCACCCCTCCATGATCCCCGATCGGGCCGGACTCATGCGAGCGCCTTCCGGCCGGTACGACGAGAGCCCCTCCCACGACGGGCGCGGGAGGGGCTCTCGGGGTGGATCGTCAGAGGCCGAGCTCGCGGCCGATGAGCTCCTTCATGATCTCGTTGGAGCCCGCCCAGATCTTCGTGACGCGGGCGTCGCGCCACGCGCGGGCGACGCGGTACTCGTTCATGAAGCCGTAGCCGCCGTGCAGCTGGACGCAGTGGTCGAGGACCTCGGACTGCACCTGGCTGGAGAACCACTTGGCCTTGGCGGCGTCGATGGCGGTGAGCGTGCCCTGCGAGTGGTTGAGCACGCACTTGTCGATGTACGCCTCCGCAGCCTCGATCCGGGTGACCAGCTCGGCCAGCAGGAACTTGTTGTGCTGGAAGGTGCCGATCGGGGCGCCGAACGCCTTGCGCTCCTTGGCGTAGTCGATCGTCTCGAGCAGGATCTGCTTGGCGTGCGCGATGTTGGCGACCGCGCAGCCGAGGCGCTCCTGCGGCAGCTTCTGCATCATGTGGATGAAGCCCATGTTGAGCTCGCCGATGATCTCGGCGTCGGTGACCCGCACGTTCTCGAAGAACAGCTCGGCCGTGTCGGACTCCTCCATGCCGACCTTGTCGAGCTTGCGCCCGCGCGAGAAGCCCTCCATGGTCGCCTCGATGCCGAAGAGGGTGATGCCCTTGGGGCCCTTCTCCGGGTCGGTGCGCACGGCGGTGACGAACAGGTCGCCGGAGTAGCCGTTGGTGATGAAGGTCTTGGACCCGTTGATGACCCACGAGTCGCCGTCGCGCACGGCCGTGGTCTTCAGCGCCGCGAGGTCGGAGCCGCCCGACGGCTCGGTCATGCCGATGCCGGTGAGGATCTCGCCCGACGCGCAGCCCGGGAGCCAGCGCTGCTTCTGCTCCTCGGTGCCCAGGTCGACGATGTAGGGCACCGTGATGTCGGCGTGGATGCCATGGCAGGTCGGGTACGCCGCGCCGACCTTGGCGAGCTCCTCCTGCAGGACGGCGTTGAACCGGAAGTCGCCGGCGTCCGCGCCGCCGTACTCCTCGGGGATGCTCAGGCCGAGGAGGCCCTGCTTGCCCGCCTCGAGCCAGAACTCGCGAGGGAGCGCCTTGTTGGCGATGTGCTCCTCGACGTTCGGCAGGACCGACCGGTCCACGAACTCCTTGACGGATGCGCGGAAGGCCTCGTGGTCGTCGTCGTAGATCTCACGCTTCATGCCGGCGACTCTACTCGCGAGTCACATACGCGGTCGTTGTCGTCGCGCACAACGCCGGGCGGGTCCGGGGTGGGCGCGGGACCGGTGGCGGCACCACCACGACCGGCACCTCGGACGGCCATGAGGCGCACCTCGCGCAGCCACGACGCGCACCTCGCGCAACCACAAGGCGCACCTCGGACGGCCATGAGGCGCACCTCGCGCAACCACAAGGCGCACCTCGCGCAACCACAAGGCGCACCCCGCGCAACCACAAGGCGCACCCCGCGCAACCACAAGGCGCACCTCGTCGGGCGCAGGACGGTCAGTCGGCGGCGGGCTCGACGCGCTTCGGCATGAGGAGGCCGGAGACGACGAGGAGGAGGGAGGTGGCCAGGACGGCGAGGAAGACGGCGTGCAGGGCGGGGTCGAGGACGTCGACGGGGAGGCTCTCCAGGTCGATGTCGCCGGCGACCTGGCCGCCACCGAGGCGGGAGGCGACGACGCCGTTGGCGATGGCACCGAAGACGGCGATGCCGACCGCGCTGCCGACCGAGCGGGCGAACATGTTGGTGCCGGTCGCGACGCCACGGTTGCGCCACGACACCGCCGACTGGGCCGCGACGATGCCGGGGCTGGCGACGTACCCGAGGCCCAGGCCGAGGACCAGGCAGCCGAGGGCGAGCAGCCACACCGGGCTGTCCGGGCCGACCGACGCCACCACGGCGGTGCCGGCGAGGCCGAAGAGGGCACCGGCGAGCAGGCAGGGCCGGAAGCCCCAGCGCACGTAGAAGCGGCCGGCGGAGCTGGCGGCGATCGGCCAGCCGATCGCGAGCGCGGCCACGGCGAGGCCGGACACGACGGCGCCGGCGCCGAGCACGCGCTGGGCGTAGACGGGGACGTAGGAGGTGACGCCGAGCATCAGCACGCCGACCACGAGCGCGCCGACGGTCGAGGAGTTGAGCACCCGGTCGCGGAACACCCACAGCGGCAGCACCGGGTCGTGGACCCGGCGCTCGACGGCGACGAAGGCGGCGAGCAGGACGGCGGCACCGGCGAAGATCCCGACACCGGCAGGCGACCACCACGCCCAGCGGATGCCGCCCTCGAGCAAGCCCGTCAGGACGAGCAGCGCGGCCAGCGCCAGGAGCACCGCGCCGCCGACGTCCAGCGAGCGCCGCTCCTTGCGGGCCTCGGCGGCCGCACCCTCGTGGAAGCGGCGGGCCAGCACGAGCGCGGCGACCAGGCCGAGGGGCAGGTTGATCCAGAAGATCCAGCGCCACGACAGGTGCTCGGAGAACAGCCCGCCCAGGGTGGGGCCGACGACGGCGGCGGTCGCCCACACGCCGGCGACGTAGCTCTGCGCGACGGCGCGCTCGGCGACCGAGTAGATGTCGCCCATGATCGTGATGCCCGCGGGCTGGATCGCACCGGCACCGAGCCCCTGCACCGCGCGGAAGACGATCAGCGCGGTCATGCTCCACGCCACGGCGCACAGCACCGAGCCGAGCACGAAGAGCCCGATGCCCAGCAGCATCAGCGGCTTGCGGCCGAAGACGTCGGCGAGCTTGCCGTAGATCGGGGTGGTGACCGCCTGGGCGAGCAGGTAGGTCGAGAACAGCCACGGGAACTGGGTGAACCCGCCGAGGTCCTCGACCACGGCGGGCACCGCGGTCGCGAGGATCGTCGTGTCGATCGCGACCAGCGCGGTGCTCAGCATGACCGAGGCGAGGATCGGTCCGCGCTCGCTGCGCAGCCCGACGCTCGCACGCGTCACGGAGGCAGCGGCGGGAGCGGTCACGACCAGCCGCAACCACCAGCGGTCGGCGGCCATTCCCGCCGACGCTCATAGACTCCGGCCATGGCCGCCCACGACACCCGGATGCTGCTGCTCGGGGCGGTCGCGCTGTTCGAGCCGGTCAACGGCTACCAGATCCGCCGCGAGCTGATGTCGTGGCAGGTCGACGAGTGGGCGCACGTGAACCCCGGGTCGATCTACAACGGCCTCACCACGCTGACCAAGCAGGGCCACCTGGTCCGCCACGACCTGGTCGACGGCGGGCGACCGGTGGCGGTCTACGAGCTCACCGGCTCCGGGCGCCACGAGCTCGAGCGGCTGCTCGAGGTCTCGCTGACCACCGTCGACCTGTACGACGGCGTCGGGTTCCACGCCGCGCTGGGCCTGCTGCCGCTGGTCGACCGGCCCACCGCCGTACGCCACCTGGCACAGCGGCTCCGGGCGCTGGAGGACCTGCTCCCCCACCTCGAGGGGGTCACCGCGCCGGGCCGGACGGACGTGCCGCCGCACGCCCTGCGCTCGATGGAGCTCCAGCTGCTGCGCGGCCGGGCCGAGCGGGCCTGGCTGGTCGAGCTGCTCGACGACGTGCGCAGTGGGCAGCTCTCGTTCCGCGACGAGCCGATGGCCTGGGCACCCGCGGACGACGACCCGGGCTGGCAGATGAACGCCGACCGGGAGCGCTACCGCGCGCTGCTCGGCCGCTGAGGCGCACACCCGCCGGCCCGATATCCGGTTGCGATTGGTTGCGATGAGTCCGCGCCGGTGGTGCGGTCGGTCCCGTGGGGCGCGCTCCGCGCTCCGGGTTGACAGCGCCGTGTTCAACCTTGAACATGGTGTTTGTTCAAGGTTGACCACGAGGGGACACGAACGATGATCCGAGCACGAGGACTCGTGCAGACCTTCCACACCGGCAAGGGCAGGCAGAAGCGCGAGGTGCACGCCGTGCGCGGCGTCGACCTCGACGTCGCCGAGGGCGAGGTGGTCGGCTTCCTGGGCCCCAACGGCGCCGGGAAGACCACCACGCTGCGGATGCTGACCACGCTGCTCAGGCCGACGGCGGGCACCGCGACGGTGGCGGGCTACGACGTCGCGACCCAGTCGGTCGACGTGCGGCGCAGCATCGGCTACTGCTCGCAGGTCGGCTCGACCTTCTCCGGCGCCTACGCCGGTGACGAGGTCGTCGACCACGGCATGCTCTACGGGATGTCACGCTCGGCGGCCGTCGCCAAGGGCCAGGAGCTCTTCGACAAGCTCCAGCTGGACGGGCTGTGGCGCCGGATGCCGAAGAACATGTCCGGCGGCCAGAAGCGCCGCCTCGACATCGCGATGGCGCTCATCCACTCACCGTCGCTGGTGTTCCTCGACGAGCCCACGACCGGCCTCGACCCGCAGGCCCGGATCAACCTGTGGCAGCACATCTCCGACCTGCGTGACCGCGAGGGCGCGACGGTCTTCCTCACCACCCACTACCTCGACGAGGCCGACGCGCTGGCCGACCGTATCGTCATCATCGACCAGGGCCGGATCGTCGCGAGCGACACCGCCGACAGCCTCAAGGCCTCGGTGGCCGGCGACCTCGTCGACCTCGAGGTCGGGGGCGCCGAGCAGGTCGCCGTCGCCCGCGACCGGCTCGCCTCGATCAGCAGCGACCTCGAGGTGGACGGCCGCCACGTCCGCGGCCGGGTCAGTCGCGCCGGCAAGGCGGTGCCCGGCCTGCTGCGCGACCTCGAGGCGTCGGGCGTCACCCTCGAGTCGATCGAGGTCGTCCGGCCCACCCTGGACGACGTCTTCCTCACCCTCACCGGCCGCTCGCTGCGCGACGCCGAGGCGGCGGCCGAGGCCGAGCCGGGCGCCACCACCGCCGTACCCGCGGCCACCGCCGAAGGAGCCTGACCGATGACCACCCTGCTCCGCGAGTCGTGGATCGTCTTCAACCGCCAGCTGCGGATGAACCTGCGCAACCCCGCGTGGGTGATCATCGGCATGCTGCAGCCGGTCCTCTACCTGCTGCTCTTCGGCCCGCTGCTCAAGCCGGTCATCGAGCAGCTCGGCGGCAACCACTACACGTGGTTCGTGCCCGGCATGCTCGTCCAGCTCGGCATCTTCGGGGCGTTCTTCGCCGGCTTCTCCCTCATCGGCGAGTGGCGCGAGGGCGTCATCGAGGCCGAGCGGGTCACCCCCGCGCACCGCTCCGCGCTGCTCCTCGGCCGGCTCTACCGCGACCTGGCGCAGCTGTTCGTGCAGGCGGTGATCCTGGTCGGGCTCGGCCTGGTCATGGGCATGGAGACCTCGTTCGGCGGCATCGTCGTCGGCGTGGTGCTGACCCTGATGCTCGGCGGCGCCTGCGCAGCGGCGTCCAACGCCCTCGCGCTCACCACCAAGAGCGAGGACGTGATGGCGCCCATCATCAACGTCGTGATGATGCCGGTCCTGCTGCTCAGCGGGATCCTGCTGCCGATGAGCTTCGGCGCCGACTGGCTCGAGCGGCTCAGCGACTTCATGCCGATCAAGCACGTGGTCGACGCGGTCCGCGCGTCCTTCTTCGGCGACTTCGACGGCTCGATGCTGTGGGGCGTCGGCTGGACCGTGGCGCTGTTCGCCCTCGCCGTGTGGTGGGGCACCGCGGTCTTCCGCCGCGAGAACGCCTGACGTCGACGGCCCGGCCGGGGCCCGCTGCCCGAGCGGCTACTCGGAGGACCCGTCCGACGGGTCGTCGCTCGGGTCGGCTCCCGGCAGGGACCCGAGGCCCTTCTCGATCTTGTCGAGGTACTCCTGCAGCGCGAACACCTCGTCGGTGGCGGGCTTCGTGATCTCCACGTCCTCGTCGAACTCGGAGAACTCGAAGGAGTCGACCTCGCTCTCCTCGACCCGCATCAGGTAGTGCGGCTCGGCGACGCGCACGTCGAGGACCTCACGGTTCGGGCCCTCCGTCTGCTCGATGCGCACGGTCGACTCACCGTTGACCGTGCCCGTGCCGACCCGGGTCGCCGTGGCCCCCTCACGGCCGTCGCGCTCGAGGAACTCGTCGAGGTCGCAGAAGGACTCGGTGCTCTCGACGAGGGACTCCTCCTCCACCCAGCGGTCGCCGATCACCGTCAGCAGCAGGGTGGTCGTGGCCGGGTCGTCGCTGCTGGCGTTCCAGAACGCGCGGTCGGCGCGGATGTAGACGGTCCCCCCGACGCGCAGCAGCTCCGCGGTGCCCCCAGCGGCCGCGGACGTCATCGTGCCCTGGCAGTCGCCGCGGGTGGTGGCGACGACGTCGACGGTGAGGGTGTCGGTGCCGTCGCCGAAGGTGCCGCGGATCCGGGCGGTGCGCACCACGGCCATGTCCTTCTCGGCGGCCTGCAGGATCGCGGTCGGCTCCAGGGACAGGAAGTCGTCCTCGGGGTCGTCCGGGCCGTCGCCGCCGGTGAGCAGCGCTGCGCCGACGCCGCCGGCGAGGGCGAGCGCCGCGGCCACCCCGCCGGCGACCCACCACCGTCGGCTGGGACCGGGCTGGCGGCCGGTGCCGGGGCAGGCCCCGGGCCGGGCACGGGGCTGGGCGCGGGGCTGGGCACGGGGCTGGGCGACCCGGGCACCGC
>NZ_VLJQ01000013.1:0-59353 GCF_007829375.1 Nocardioides sp. J9
GCCCGAGGCCGCCGACGAGGAGGCGACCGCCGCCGAGCTGCGCGCCCTGGCCGCGGCGAACGTGCCGGGCGAGGCGATGATCGGGCTGGGCTACCACGCGACGATCACCCCCGCGGTCATCCGCCGCAACGTGCTCGAGGACCCGAGCTGGTACACCGCCTACACGCCCTACCAGCCGGAGATCTCGCAGGGCCGCCTCGAGGCGCTCATCAACTTCCAGACGATGGTCGCGGACCTCACCGGCCTGACCACCGCCGGCTCCTCGCTGCTCGACGAGGGCACCGCCGCTGCCGAGGCCGTCGCGCTGGCCTTCCGCGCCAACCGCAAGGCGTCAGGCCCGTTCGTCGTCGACGCCGACGCGCTGCCGCAGACGATCGACGTCGTCCGCACCCGCGCCGAGGGGATCGGCGTCGAGGTCGTCGTCGCGGACCTCAGCGCGGGCCTGCCGGACGGTGACGTCGCCGGCGTGCTCGTGCAGTACCCCGGTGCGTCGGGCCGGGTCGCCGACATCAAGCCGGTCATCGACGCCGTGCACGAGCGCGGCGGCCTGGCGGTCGTCGCCGCGGACCTGCTGTCGCTGACCCTGCTCGAGGCGCCCGGCACCCTCGGGGCCGACGTCGTGGTCGGCTCGACCCAGCGCTTCGGCGTCCCGCTGTTCTACGGCGGTCCCCACGCCGGCTTCATGAGCGTCCGCGAGGGCCTCGAGCGCCAGCTCCCCGGTCGCCTCGTCGGCGTCTCCCTCGACGCCGAGGGTCGCCCGGCGTACCGGCTCGCGCTGCAGACCCGCGAGCAGCACATCCGCCGCGACAAGGCGACGTCGAACATCTGCACCGCGCAGGTGCTGCTCGCTGTCACCGCCGGCATGTACGCCGTCTACCACGGCCCGCAGGGCCTGACCGCGATCGCGCAGCGCATCCACGCGCAGGCCTCGCTCCTCGCCGAGCGCCTCCGCGCGGCCGATGTCGAGGTCGTCCACGACGCCTTCTTCGACACCGTCCTGGCCCGCGTGCCGGGGCGCGCCGCGGAGTTCGTCCGAGCCGCGCGTGACGGCGGTGTGCACCTGCGCCAGGTCGACGAGGACCACGTCGGCATCAGCGTGGGGGAGTCCTCGGGCCCCGTGCTCGACGTCGTGCTGGGGGCGTTCGGAGCCGAGCAGGTCGGGGCCAGCAGCTGGTCGGCAGCGTCCGCGCTGCCCGAGGAGCTCGCCCGCACGACCGACTTCCTCACCCACCCGGTGTTCAACACCCACCACAACGAGACCTCGATGCTGCGCTACCTCGCGCGGTTGTCGAACCGCGACTACGCGCTCGACCGCGGCATGATCCCGCTCGGGTCCTGCACGATGAAGCTCAACGCGACCACCGAGATGGAGCCGATCTCCCTCGCCGGGTTCGCCGGCCTGCACCCGTTCGTCCCGGCCGCCGACGCCGACGGCTACCGGCAGATGATCGACCAGCTCGAGGCGTGGCTCGCCGAGGTCACCGGCTACGACCGCGTCTCCATCCAGCCCAACGCCGGAGCCCAGGGCGAGTTCGCGGGCATGCTCGCGATCCGCAACTACCACCGCGCCAACGGCCAGGAGCAGCGCGACATCTGCCTGATCCCGTCCTCCGCGCACGGCACCAACCCCGCCTCGGCGGTCATGGCCGGGATGAAGGTCGTCGTCGTCAAGGCCACCGACGACGGCACCGTCGACCTCGACGACCTCCGCGCCAAGTGCGAGCAGCACTCCGAGTCGCTCGCCGCGATCATGGTGACCTACCCCTCGACGCACGGGGTCTACGAGGAGACCATCACCGAGCTGTGCGAGGTCGTCCACGAGCACGGCGGGCAGGTCTACGTCGACGGCGCGAACTTCAACGCGTTGCTCGGCTACGCCCAGCCCGGCAGGTTCGGCGGCGACGTGTCGCACCTCAACCTGCACAAGACCTTCTGCATCCCGCACGGCGGTGGCGGCCCCGGCGTGGGCCCGGTCGCCGTGCGCGAGCACCTGGCGCCGTACCTGCCGACCCACCCGCTGCACCCCGACACCGGGCGCCGCGAGGGCACCGGCGCGATCAGCGCCGCGCCCTTCGGCTCGGCGGGCATCCTGCCGATCTCGTGGGCCTACGTGCGGATGATGGGCGCCGAGGGCCTGACCCGCGCCACCGCCGTCGCGGTGCTGTCGGCCAACTACGTCGCCGCGCGCCTCGGCGAGCACTTCCCGGTGCTCTACCGTGGTGACTCCGGGCTGGTCGCGCACGAGTGCATCCTCGACCTGCGGGCGATCACGCAGCAGACCGGCGTCACCGTCGACGACGTCGCCAAGCGGCTCGTCGACTACGGCTTCCACGCCCCGACCATGTCCTTCCCGGTGGCCGGCACGCTCATGGTCGAGCCCACCGAGTCCGAGGACCTCGCCGAGCTCGATCGCTTCTGCGACGCGATGATCGCCATCAAGGGCGAGATCGACCGCGTCGCGGCAGGCGAGTGGCCGGTCGACGCCTCGCCGCTGCACCACGCGCCGCACACCGCGCGGGCGCTCGTGGGCGAGTGGGACCGGCCCTACTCCCGCGAGGTCGGCGTCTTCCCGGCCGGCATCACCGCGGACAAGTACTGGCCGCCGGTGGCGCGGATCGACCAGGCCTACGGCGACCGCAACCTGGTCTGCGCCTGCCCGCCCGTCGACGCCTACGCCGACTGACCGTGCCCACGTACGACGACCGGCTGCCGTCGGTGAGCGCCGCCGTCGCGCTGGGCGGTGACCCGGCCTGGCGCGGCTGCCTCTCGGTGCTGCCCGACGCCGAGCCGGACGTCGGTTCGGCCTACCGGATCGGCTCGATCACCAAGACGCTGACCGCGGTGCTCGTGCTGCAGCTGCGCGACGAGGGTGCGCTCTCGCTCGACGATCCGCTCGGCCGGTTCGTGCCGGAGACCGGCTACCGCGACGCGACGCTGCGAGACCTCCTGGCGCACACCGCCGGCCTGCAGAGCGAGCCGGTCGGTCCGTGGTGGGAGCGCGTCGACGGTGGTGACGTCGCGGCGCTGCTGGCCGCCAACGACGGCTCCGGTCGGGTCGCCGCCGCGGGGGAGTACTACCACTACTCCAACCTCGGCTACGCGCTGCTCGGCGAGGTCGTCGCCCGGCTGCGGGGGCAGTCCTGGTGGGCGGCCGTCCGGGAGCGGCTGCTCGTGCCGCTGGGCATGGGCGCGACGTCGTACCACCCGCCGGAGGCGCACGCGCCCGGCCGCAGCGTCGACCACTTCGCCCACACCCTCACGGCCGAGCCGCACACCGACACCGGCGCGATGGCGCCGGCCGGCCAGCTGTGGAGCACGGTCGACGACCTGCTGCGCTGGGCGGACTTCCTGGCCACCGGACACCCGGACGTGCTCGCGCCGGCCACGCTCGCGGAGATGGCCGAGCCGGCCCCGCAGGCCGACGCCTACGGCCTGGGCCTGCGCCGGCTCGACGTGGGTGGACGCACGATGGTCGGCCACACCGGGTCGATGCCGGGCTTCCAGGCCTCGCTGTTCGTCGACCGCTCGACCCGCGACGTCGTCGTCGCCCTCACGAATGCCACCACCGGCCTGCAGCCCGAGCGGGTGCCGGGCGTCCTGCTCGGCGAGGTCGCCCCGCCGACCGCACGACGGTGGGAGCCGTCGCCGCGACCGGTGCCGGGCGAGGTGGCCGAGCTGCTCGGGCTGTGGTTCTGGGGCAACACCGCCTTCGCCTTCGAGTGGACGGGCGGCGAGGTCGTCGCTCGCGACCTACGCACCGCCGAGCCGCACGAGCGCTTCGTCCGGGACGGCTCCGGGGAGGGCTTCACCGGCTCCGAGGGCTACCACCGCGGGGAGCGGCTCGTGGTGCACCGGGAGCCGGGGACGGGGGGAGCCGTGCGCTACCTCGAGTGCGCGACCTTCGTCTACACCCGCACGCCGTACGACCCTCGCGTGCCGGTGCCCGGAGGTCATCCGGCATGATGGGACGATGAACGAGAACACGTTCCAGTTTTCGTGGTACGCCCTCGACGGTGACGCCTTCGTGCCGCAGCCGCACGCGCAGAGCCTCTGGTCGTCGGAGCAGATGCACGGCGTCGCCGTGAGCGCGCTGCTGGCGTGGGCGCTGGAGCGTGAGGTGGAGGCGATCGGCCGTGGCGGCCTGGTGCCGGCGCGCTACCACGTCGACCTGTTCCGGCCGGCGAAGATGGTGCCGACCACCGCGCGCGGGACGGTCGTGCGCGAGGGGCCCCGGCTGGTCCTCGTCGACGCCGTCGTCGAGCAGGCGGGCCGGCCCGTCGCTCGGGCCAGCGCGACCTTCCTCGAGCCGTCCACCAACCCGCCCGGTGAGGTGTGGTCGGCCGAGGGGGACCGCCCGGAGCCGCCCTCGCTGGAGCTGGTGCCGGCGGACCTGCCCCACCACGTGCCGTTCTTCGAGAGCGACGAGCCGTGGTCGGACAACTTCGGCGAGCACCAGAACGCCGGGCGCCATGCCACCTGGCACATCGCCGTGCCGGTGCTGCTCGACCAGCCACCCACGCCGTTCCAGGCGGTCGCCTCCATCGCGGACGCCACGAGCATGGTGACCAACTGGGGATCCGGTGGCGTGGAGTACATCAACGTCGACATCGACCTCGCGCTCAGCCGCCGCCCGGACGGCATCTCGGTCGGGCTCCGTGCGAGTGACCACGTCGCCTCCGACGGCGTCGCGGTCGGCACGGCCGAGGTCTTCGACCGCAGGGGGAGCATCGGCACCGCGACGGTCACGTCGCTGGCCAACGCGCGGCGCACCGTCGACCTGTCCGGGGGAGTGACCCTCGAGGGCAGCGCCTGAGCGGTCGGGGGTCGGCTGGGTCAGCCGGCCTGGGTGTCGTCCTCGACGACCTCGCCCTCGGCGACGTCGAAGTCGAAGGTGAGCTCCTCGCGCTCGAGGTCGGCGATCGCCGCGAACTCGCTGCTGGTCAGCGCCCGCGGCGCCTCCTCGATCTCCTTCGGCGCCGGGATCGTCGCGACCGGGTCGGCGGCGTTGAGCTTGCGCGCCGCCGGCAGCACGCTGCGCTCGAGCGAACCGGTGAAGGCGTTGTAGTCCTTGACGCTGCGCTGCAGCGAGCGGCCCAGCTTCTCCACGTGCTCGGACAGCTTGAGGATGCGGCGGTAGAGGACCTGGCCCATCTCGAAGAGCGCCTGCGCGTCCTCGGTGAGCGCCTCCTGCTTCCAGGTGAACGCGACTGTCTTGAGCATGCCCCACAGGTTGGTGGGGGTGGCCAGCACGACGCCCTGCTTGAAGGCGTGCTCCATCAGGGACGGGTCGACCTCGAGCGCGGCGTTGAGCAGCTGCTCGTTGGGGATGAACGCGACCGTGAACTCCGGGCTGGTGCGCAGGCCGGTCCAGTAGCCCTTGCGGGAGAGGGTGTCGACGTGGCCGCGCACCTTCTTGGCGTGGTCCTCGAGCAGGCGCTGGCGCTGCTCGGGCTGGAGGCCGTCGCGGTGGGCGTCCATGAACGAGTTGTAGGGGACCTTGGCGTCGATCGCCATCTGCTTGCCGCCGGGCAGGTTGATCACCATGTCGGGGCGGCGGGCACCGGAGTCGGCCTCGAGGGAGTGCTGCAGCTCGAAGTCGATGCGGTTGACCAGGCCGGCGGTCTCGACCAGCGTGCGCAGCTGGGTCTCGCCCCACACGCCGCGCACGGCGTTGTCCTTGAGCACGGTGGCGAGCGTGTCGGCGGCCTTGCGGGAGTCCTCGACGGACTTCTGGGTGTGCCGGATCTGCGCGGCGAGCTCGGTGTGCTGCTCGACGCGGGCCTTCTCCAGGTCGTCGACCTTGCGCTGCATCGAGCGCAGGTGCTCCACCACCGGGGTGAGGGTCTTGAGCACCTGGGTCTGCCCGTTCTCCGCCCGCTCGCGCTCGGCCTGCGCCTGGCGCTGCTGGTCGAGCAGGGTGCGGTGCTGGGCGCGGGCCTGGTCGAGGGCGTCGCGCAGCTGCTCGACGGTGGCGGCGGCCGCGGTCAGCTCGGAGCGGACCTCGGCGCGGGCCTCGGCCTCGCGCACCCGGACCTCCTCGACGGCGGCCTGGTGCTGCAGCTCGACCCGGTCGAGCTCGTGGCGCAGCTGTGCCAGGGCGCTCTCGTGGCGGGCCTCGCTGCGCTCCACCTCGAGCTGGTGGTCGCGGGAGAGCTGCTCCAGCTCCCGCTGCAGGCCCTCCAGCTCGCGCTGGTGGTCGTGCTCGCGCTGGGCCACCTCGCCCCGGCGCAGCAGCCAGCCGCCGGCCGCCCCGAGGAGCAGACCGAGCAGGAGACCGAGCAGCAGGGTGGTGATCGTGGCCATGGGACCAGTCAAACAGTGACGCCCGACGGAACCCCGCGGGCCACGCCGACGAGGCCGACCTCACGCCCGGCCGGCCCGCTCAGCCCCGCTCAGCAGAGCAGGCCGGCCCGCTCAGCCGAGCAGGGCCAGCCGCCGCTCGAGCTCGTCGAGCGCGTCGGCCAGCGGGCGTCGTACGGCGCCCGGCAGGTCGCGCGCCAGCAGGCCCCGCGCGGCCGTGACGGTGGTGTCGTCGAGGTGCGTGATCGGGAAGTACGACGACACGACCGTGGCCTGGACCCAGCCCTGGTGCGCGGAGGTGAGGGCGTCGAAGTCCGCGAAGTACCGCTCGGCGAACGGCTGGGTCAGCGCGCGCTGGTCGGTGCGCCACATCCCGCGGCCGGCGGCCTCGACCTCGTAGTTCGGCACCGAGACCTCGCCGGTCGCCCGCACCCATGCGAACTCCTTGGCCTCTGTGGTCGGCAGCGACGACACGGCGGCGGCGTGGTGCACCGTGGCGGTGCTGCTCGGCTCGGCGGCCAGTGCCGCGTCGAGGGCAGCGCGGTCGGTCAGGCCGAGCTCGGCCAGGCGGCGCCATGCCCGCCAGCGCAGGTCGACGTCGATGCGGACCTGGTCCGGCAGCGGCAGGCGCACCGCCGTACGCCACCGGCCCACCGCTGGAGCTGCTCGGCGTCGGTGGCCGTCGCCAGCACGTGGCGGAAGGCGGACAGCTGCAGCTCCGTGCCGGGGGTCGCCCGGTCGAGCACGTCGAGGACGGCCGCGTGGTAGCGGGCGGTCGTGCCCTCCGGCGCCAGCGGGAGGACGGTCGACTGGAGCCACGCGAGCAGACCGCGCTGGGCGGTGGTGGCGTCCTCGACGGGCGGGGCGGCCACCAGCAGGTCGGCGACCTGGGCCGGGGTGACCGCGCCGTCGAAGAGCGCGAGTCGCACGCTGTTCCACATCGTGGCGCGCAGCCGGTCGTCCTCCATCGTCGGAGCGAGCCGGGGGAGTGCGGCCATCGTGGTCGCGTCGGGCGGGCAGATCGCCCAGGTGGTCTCGGTGGCGTCCAGCAGCACCGGTGCGTCGCCGAGGTCGAGCGGCGTCTCGGCGTCGGTGAGCGTGTGCCGGCTGACCTCCCAGCCGTCGCGGTGGACGGCGACGTCGAGCAGGTGCGTGCGCTCGGCCGGGTACGCCGGCGGGGAGCTGCGGCGCACGACGCCGGCCTCGCGGTCGACGCTCAGCTGGTCCGCGCCCGGGGTCAGCAGCCAGTCCTTCACGAAGGCGGACAGGTCCGCCCCGCCGCCGGCCCGCTCCCAGCACGCGAACAGGTCGCCCATGGTGGCGTTGCCGAACCGGTGCAGGTCGAAGTGCTCGCGCACCCCACCGAGGAAGGCGTCGTCGCCGAGCCGGGCCGCGAGCTGGCGCAGCACGTTGGCCCCGCGGGCGTAGGAGATGCCGTCGAAGTTCTGCAGCGCCGCCAGGGCGTCCTCCGCCGGGTTGCCGGCGACCGGGTGGGTGGTCGGGCGGGAGTCGGCGGTGATTCCCCAGACACGGCGCAGGTAGGAGTCGTGGACCGGCGCGTCGTCGTACTCCGTGGCGTGGGTGATCACGCGCAGGCCGGTGTACTCGGCGAAGGACTCGTTGAGCCACAGGTCGTCCCACCACTGCGGGGTGACCAGGTTGCCGAACCACTGGTGCGCCATCTCGTGGGCGACCAGGTTGGCGCGGAAGCAGCGGTCCGCCCGCGTGCTCGCGCCCTCGAAGAGCAGCGGGTCCCGGATCGTGATGCAGCCGGGGTTCTCCATCGCGCCGGCGTTGAACTCCGGCACGAACGCCTGGTGGTAGTCGCCGAACGCGTAGCGCACCCCGAACAGCCGGTGCAGCTCGTCGAAGGACTGCCGGGTCAGGGTGAACAGCTCGTCGGCCTCGCGGTCGAGCACCGACGCGAGGCTGCGCCGCGCGCTGAGGCCGAGCCCGATGCCGTCGTGCTCGTCGCCCAGCAGGTGGTAGGGACCGGCCACGAGGGTGACGAAGTAGGTCGCCAGCGGGGGAGTGGGGCCGAGCTCCCAGCGGCGCACGTGCGCGTCGGAGCCGACCTCGCGGGCCGGCGCGTTGCCGCGCACCACCCAGTCGGCGGGCGCGGTGACCCGCATCGTGTACGGCGCCTTGAGGTCGGGCTGGTCGAAGCACGCGAAGGTCGACGGCGCCGCGTCCATGAACGACATGCCGTAGACGTAGGCGAGGCCGTCGGCCGGGTCGACGGAGCGGTGCAGGCCCTCCCCGTCGTTGCGGAAGCCCATCGTCGCCTCGACGACGAGCTCGTGCTCGCCGCTGGTGAGGTCCAGCGGCAGGCGGCCGCGGTCGAGCGCGTCGGGGGAGAGGGGAGCGCCGTCGAGCAGGACCGCGTGCAGGGCCGTCGGCTTCACGTCGACGAAGGTGCGCAGCGAGCTGCTGGTGAACCGGATCGTGGTGCGCGAGGAGAACGTCTCCTCGGCGACGGAGAGGTCGAGGTCGACGTCGTACGACGTGACGGTGATGCCGCTCGCGCGGTGCTCGGCCTCGGTGCGGGTCAGGCTGGCGGTCCCGGAGTCGCTGGTCATCCGGTCAGCGTAATAATGCGGTGTGCGTCCGTGGACCCAGGTGCCTCCCCAGCGGGGACGGCGTTTCGTCATCACCGGCTCCAACGGCGGCCTCGGCCTCGAGACGGCGCGGATCCTCGGCTCGCGCGGTGCCGAGGTGGTGATGGCCTGCCGCAACGTCGAGAAGGCCGAGGCGGCCGCCCGGACCGTGCCCGGCTACGACAAGGGCCGGGTGGAGGTCCGCCGTCTCGACGTCAGCGACCTGTCGTCCGTGCGCTCCTTCGTGGCGGACCTGTCGGCCGACGGCCGCCCGGTGGACGTGCTCGTCAACAACGCCGGCGTGCTCGGCGTGCCGTACGCGCTGTCGGCCGAGGGCGTGGAGATGCACTTCGCGACCAACTACGTCGGTCACTTCGCGCTCACCTTGGGCCTGCTGCCGCTGCTCACGGACCGCGTCGTGGTGGTCAGCTCCCGCGAGCACCGCTCGGGCCGCATCGACCTCGCCGACCTCGGGTGGCTGCAGCGCCCGTACCGCCCGTTCCAGGCGTACGGCGACTCCAAGCTCGCCTGCCTGCTGTTCATGCGCGAGCTCGACCGACGCCTGCGCGCGCGTGGCTCGCAGCTGCGGGCGGTCGGCGCGCACCCCGGCGCCACCGCCACCAGCATCACCAGCGGCTCCGGCAACCCGGTCGTGACCGCGATCGGCCACTACGGGCACCGCCTGGTCGGGATGCCGGGCTGGCGCGGGGCGCTCAACACCGTCTACGCCGCCACCACCGACGTCGAGGGCGGCACCTACATCGGCCCGCACGGGCGGACCGAGCTGTGGGGCTGGCCCGCGCCCGCGCAGATGTCGCCGAAGGTCGACGACGAGGTCCTGGCGCACCGGCTCTGGGAGAGGTCGGTGGAGCTCACCGGCATCGACCTGCCGGCGCTGCAGGAGCGGTGAGCCCGCGCCGGAGCCGGCTCAGCCGACGTCGATGCCCTCGAAGGTGACCGGGGTGTTCGGCACGCCGCCACCGGCGCGGGAGCTGCCGTCGTTGCCCGAGGCCGCGGCCTTCTTCACCAGCTCGACGGCCTCGGCGTCGAGGTGCGCCCACACCGTGTAGCTCGGCGGGAACTGCGAGTCGCCGAAGACGATGAAGAACTGTCCACCGCCCGAGTTCGGGGCACCGGTGTTGGCCATCGCGATGGTGCCGGCCTCGTAGGTCTCGGTGCCGTCGATCTCGTCGGGGATGTTGTAGCCGGGGTTGCCGGTGCCGACGGCCGGGTCCTGCTGCTCGGCCTCGGGGTCGTAGAACGGGTCGCCGCACTGGAGGAACTCGAAGCCGGGGTCGTTGCCCTGGCGGTGGCACGACGTGCCGTCGTAGTAGCCCTGCTCGGCCAGCGAGGCGAAGGACGCGACGGTGCACGGCGCCTTCTCGGCGTCGAGGGTGATCTTCAGGTCACCGATCGAGGTGTGCAGCACGGCCGGGACCTCGCCGCTGAGGTCGGTGGTGGCCGGCGGCAGCTCGACGTCGCGGGCGGCGCCGCCGGTCTCGACGTACTCGCACGACGTCCCGCCCTCGCTGCTGGTGCCGGTGTCGTCGCTGGCCTCCGGGTCGTCGTCGTTGCAGGCGGACAGGGAGGCGAGCAGGAGCAGGGCCGGGACACCGGCGAGCAGGCGGGAACGCATGGCCCGCATCGTACGCAGACAGCCGGAGCCGAGCGGGCGTAGGTTGACGTCCATGGACCTCGGCATCCACTACGCCACCTTCACCCACCCCGACTGGCAGACCTCCCTGGCCGACCGCCTCGACGCCACGGTCCAGGTCGCCGACGAGGGCGGGATCGACCTCGTCACGGTGATGGACCACCACTTCCAGATGGTCGACTTCGGTGGCCCGTTCGTGCCGATGCTCGAGGGCTACACGACGCTCGGCTACATCGCCGGCCGCACCCAGCGGGTCGACCTCAGCCTGCTGGTCACCGGCGTGACCTACCGCCACCCGGGCGTGCTGGCGAAGGTCGTCTCCTCGCTCGACGTCCTCTCGCGCGGCCGGGCCTGGCTCGGCATCGGCGCGGCCTGGTACGAGCGTGAGCACGCCGGCCTCGGCGTACCGTTCCCGCCGCTCGCGGAGCGCTTCGAGCGGCTCGAGGAGACCATCCGGATCACCGAGCAGATGTGGAGCGACGACGACGGGCCGTTCGAGGGCACCCACTACCAGCTGGCGGAGACGATCTGCCTGCCGCGGCCGGTGCGGGGCCGCGTGCCGCTGATGATCGGCGGGCAGGGGGAGCGCAAGACGTTGCGGATGGTGGCCCAGTACGCCGACGCCTGCAACCTCTTCACCGGTGACGGTGTGCCGGGCGTCGCCCGCAAGCTCGAGGTGCTGCGCCGCCACTGCGACGACCTCGGCCGCGACTACGACGCGATCCGCAAGACCATCCTCTGGTTCGGCGACCCGGTGGGGGAGTCGGAGCGGTTCGTCGCCGAGATGGAGGAGTACGCCGGCCTCGGCGTGAGCCTGGCGACCGCGATGCCGGCCTCCGACGACCCGGTCGCGTGGACCACGGAGCTGGTGGACCGCGTGCTGCCGCGCGTCGCCGGGCTCTAGGACCGCCGGGCGGCGCTCACGCGCGGGGCTGGAAGAGCTCGACGAGGTTGCCCGACGGGTCCTCGAGCAGGACCTGCGAGCCGCCCGGGCCGGAGACCAGGTCGCTGGCGAAGGCCAGGCCGGCCGCGCCGAGCCGCTCGACCTCGGCCTCGAGGTCCTCGACCGGGAGGTTGACCCGGTTGCGGCCCGGCTGGGCCGCACGGTCCGGGGGAGTCGCCCGGGCGCCGGAGCTGGCTGCGCCGCTGAGCAGGAGCCGCAGCGCGCCGCGGAACACCTCGGCGAAGGCCGGCGCGACGTTCGTGCCGACGGTGAAGCCCAGGTGGGTGGTGTAGAACGCCACCGCCGCGTCGACGTCGTCGACCAGGTAGCGCACGCTCACGTGTCCGTCGGGAGCGGTCATCGGAGCCTCCGGGGTCGGGAACCCTGTCGACGGTACGCCTCCCAGCGCCCAGCGTCAGTGCCGCGGGGCGTCAGTGGCCGATGGCGCCCTGCAGCTCGACCATCACCTGGATCGCGGTGAGCGTCTGCCGCTTCCTCAAGGTGTCCACGGTGCCCGGGCCGCCCATCACCGGCAGCGGCACGTGGACGAAGCACTCGTCGTACGCCGGCGGGCCCTGCGCGGCCACGGCCTGCGGGAACAGGTCCCACTCGAGGTCCTCCTCGAGGTGCTCGACGCCGTCCATGCGCAGCAGCGTGAAGAACGAGTGCGCGCGGCCGAGGCCCCGGACGCGGTGCGAGCGGAACATCAGCAGGACCAGCGCGCCGATGCTCGGCTCCCAGGTGATCAGGTCGCCCAGCCCGGTGGTCATGACCGGGATCGCGATGCCGTCGCCCTGCGTCTTGCCGATCCGGTCGCCGAGCTGCTCCTCGTAGAGCGCCGGGTCGATGACACGGACGAAGCCCTCGCCGAAGGTGCCGTAGCCGTAGCGCTCCCACACCTCGACGATCTCGTCCGGCACCCTTCCGCGGTAGGCCTCGACCACCGCGGGCGGGACAGGGGAGTGCGGCACGAAGTCCGTGATCTCGACCATGCGCCCGAACCTATCGACGTGGGCGGCAGCGCTAGGGTCCTGCCGTGCCGACCACTCCGCAGGAGGACGCCGCCCTCGCCGCCGCGCCGGTGTCCGCCGTACGCCCGGCGGTCGCTGCCGCGCTGCCGCTGGCCGGTGCGCTGGGCGCCCCGTGGGGCGTGTGGCCGCTGCTCGCGACGAGCCTGGTGCTCATGGTCGGCGGCACCGCGGTCCTGCTCACGCTGGACGTCCGTGACCTGCGGCGCAGGGGAGAGGCGCCCCGGGTCGAGTGGCTGGGGATCGTGCCGACGTACGCGATCTTCACGCCGTGCTACCTGCGGCAGCGCGCACGGCTGAGCGGCATCGGGCGGTGGACGACCTGGTGCTGGTGGGCCGCGTTCGCGGTGTGGGTGGCCGCGATGGTCGCCACCGGCGCCTGGGCCGGCACCGGCTAGCCGGCTACCGAGGTCCGGCGATGCGGTTGTTGATCGCGCGCATCAGCCAAGTCGGCGCAAGTGAGGCCGACGCCATCAGCGCCTTCGCCTGCTTCCCGACCGCGCGGTGGGGCGAGCGGGGGCGCAGGCGCGAGGGGCTGCCCAGGACGAGGTCGACGACCTCGGCCGCGACGTCCTCGGGGGTCAGGCGGACGCCGAGCGAGCGCGTGGACGCGGTGTCGAGGCCCTCGGTCATCGCGGTGCGCACGAACAGCGGCCACACCGCGTGCACGGTGATGTCATCTCCGGCCCACTCGAGGTCGAGCGCCTCGCTGAGCCCACGGACGGCGAACTTCGTCGCCGAGTAGGTCGCCAGCTCCGGCTGGCCGTAGATCGCGCTGGCCGAGGCCAGGTTGACCACGTGCGCGCCGGGGGTGTCGCGCAGGTACGGGTGCGCGACGTGGCAGCCGTTGAGGACGCCGGTGACGTTGACCTCGACCATCCGCTGCTGCGTGGCGAGGTCGATGTCGGCGAACGCGCCGCCGGCGAGGATGCCCGCGTTGTTGACGAGCACGTCGAGCCGGCCGCCGCTGCGCTCCACGAGCTCGGCCAGGCGGGCCCGCCACTGGTCGGCGTCGCGGACGTCGAGGCGACCCGTCACGACACCGGGCAGGTCGGCGGCCAGCTGCTCGAGGCCGGCCTCATCGACGTCGTACGCACCGACGAGGTGGCCGGCGGCGTGGAAGCGGGTGGCGATGGCGCGGCCGATGCCTGCGGCGGCACCGGTGACGACGACGGTCGGCTGGGTCATGCGCCCGAGTATCGCGGCGGCGTGCTCGCCGTCGCCCGGCGGGTCTGCCAGCTCGCGTGGGGCTACCGCCAGGTGTAGGTGAACAACCAGCGCAGCGCGTCGAGGGCGTCGGGGGAGAGCCCGGGGTGGCGGCGGGCCATCGTGTCCCGGGCGACCTGGCCGGCCGCGGCCAGGGACCGGTCGTGCCAGTCGACCTCGATCGCCAGGCACTCGTCGACGACGTTGCGGACCCGGGCCAGCAGGGCGTCGCGCTCCGTGGCGGGTGCGTCCGGGGCGACGGCACCGGCGTCGGGGGGAACGCCGAGCGGCCCTTGCCGAGGTAGGCGACGACCGCGCGGCTCAGCTGCTCGTCCACCGGTCAGGCCTCCCAGCGGGCGCGGCCTCGCCGGTGTTCGGGTGCGGCCGCCACGCGAGGTACGCCGCGGCGTCAGGATCCGGCAGGCCGTCGACCATCCGGGCCTGGTAGCGACCGTCGGCGTACGGCAGGCCGTGGACGACCGGCGCGAGGTCGGCACGGTACGCCTGCCACAGCCACCGCAGGACAGCCACCGCAGGACAGCCACCGCAGGACCGACCACTCGTCGTCGTCGCCGACGACGCGCAGGTCGACGTCGTCGGATCCGTCCATGGGACCAACCTAGGTGACACCGGTGTGGTTTCCACTGGGGTAGTGGTGGGGGCTGTCAGGGAGGAGGGCTCTGGGGCCGCTCCGGCTGCAATCTGACATGACGTTCGTTACCGGCGCTTTTGTACGGAACGACCGAGTTGTACGTTTCGGCGGTTTCGTGTACGGTCGTCACATGACCGAGATGACTGTGAGCGAGGCCCGCGCGCGGCTGGCCGACGTCGTCGACGAGGCCCGCATTCACGAGCCCGTGTTCCTGACCCGCCGTGGCCGCCGCATCGCCGCGGTGGTCGATGCGGACAAGCTGGATCAGCTCGTCGAGGCGGCCGAGGACCTGGCCGACATCCGTGCGGCCGCGGCCGCCCGCGCCGAGCTCGAGGAGTCCGGCGCTGCTCCCATCCCCTGGGAGCAGGTCAAGGCCGACCTCGGTCTCGCCGATGCGACGACCGGGACGGGCGCGACGTCATGACGCACCTGAGCGTGCGCGCGCTCGAGACCATCGGAGCGGCCGGCTACACGGACGAGGAATGGGCACGGGCAGCGGGCTGGACCGACGGGCTCTGGCGCGGCGACGAGTGCGGATGCGACGACGATCGATGCGTCGGCCACCACCACGAGACGTCCGAGGAGTGCGGGTGCCTCCCCATCCTCCTTGACCACATCGCCCAGAACCGCGAAGCCTACGAGCTCTGGCGGGACTACCGGGCCGCCGTCGAGGCCAACGATGGTCGAGGCGACCCGAAGGGATACGACGCCGCATGGTCTCGCGCTGAGGCCTGGGTACGGCGCCACCACCCCCAGGCGCTCACGTTCTCGCTCGACGCCGTCGTCAACGGCATGCGCGGCATCTCGGCGACCTACGCTGGAGTTGACCCCGGCTTCGTCGGCACCACGCCCGAGCCTGAGAGCCCGGGGCACTACCGCCAGCAGCTCTGGACCGAAGGCGTCGACCAGTACGGCCGCCAGCAGGCCCTGGCGGCGAAGGCCGACGAACGGCCGGAGGCGCTCGGCCGGGCCGGGCGATGAGTTCCGATGCTGGCAGCGACGACCAGCGCTACCGCATCGAGCTGACACCGGCGGCTGCCCGGCAGCTGCGCAAGCTCGACCCTCCCGTGCAGCGTCGAATCCAAGCCGCCATCGAACTCCTGGCCGACACCCCACGTCCGCCGGGAGCGAAACAGCTCGTCGGGGGCGCCGGCGAGCTGCGAGTTCGCACCGGCGACTACCGGATCATCTACGAAGTCCAGGACGACGTGCTCCTCGTCCTCGTCCTCGCTCTCGGGCACCGCCGCGAGGTCTATCGCTGATAGGAGGGCGCTCGACGGGTCGCGGGGTGCGAATCGCGCTCAGGGCAGCTCGTCGCTGCGTTGCTGGTCGACCAGGTCGCTGACTGTGCCGCCTCCGTCGACGGCGATGGGCGCCGGCAGGCTCCCGTGGGGGCCCTCCGCCGGTGAGGCCCGTCCCTCGTCGACCAGCCGCTCCGAGCCGCCCGCGGGGAACGCGGCGGGCCACTGAGCTCGCACAGCGTGCTCGTCAACGCCCGCCTGCAGCCGGTTGTGTGCCCGACTGGCGAGCGTCGACATGGCCTTGGCCACCTCGGCCGGGATCGGTCGATCGATCCCCACGAGGAAGCCGTAGAGGACGTTCACGGCTGCCGCTTCGGCTGGCGTCATCCTGGCCACCTGGTCAGCGTAACTCCGGTCTTTGACGGTCACCGGGCAGCCCCAGTTGCTCGCGCGCATCGCGGGCGCGGGCACGGCCCGTGCGTTGATCGAACACATGTTCTAATCTGTTGGGATGCCGGCGCCGTCTCGCTACCTCTGGGAGCCGGGCCTGCGTGGCCGCGCCGGGGGTAGCGTCGGAGACGGCGTCGGAGAGACGGGACCTGGTCGCGCAGCTCTTCGCGATCGAGCGTGCGCTCGGCAAGGTCGGCGCGAACGTGAACCAGATCGCGAAGGCGACCAACGCGACGGGGGAGTGGCAGCCGGAGACGAAGGCGACGCTGGACTACCTGCGCAGGGTCGTTCAGCGCTTGGACGCGACGATCGACGGCCTGGCGCTGTAGGGACTGGGCGAGGGGACGGGGGCGTGTACGCGAGCATCAGCCGGGGTGACCGGATGGGCGGTCTCTTGGCGTACCTCCAGGGTCCGGGCAAGGCCAACGAGCACACCCGCCCGCACCTGGTCGCGGGCGATCCGCTGCTCATGTCGTGGCACACCAACGACGAGCTGACCCGTGGCGAGGCGCTCGCGATCGCGCGTCACCTCAACCGACCGTGGCAGGCGTACGACACCGAGGTGACGGTGCCGGTCTACGAGCAGGTCGCGACCGGCGCCAGGACGCCGGTGAAGGCCGGACGTCAGCGGGTGAAGGACAGGGTCAAGGTCGGTGAGCGACCCGCCCATGTGTGGCACTGCTCGCTGTCGCTGCGCGCCGAGGAGGGCGAGCTGGGCGACGCCAAGTGGCAGGAGATCGCGCACGCCTTCGTCGACCGTATGGGCTTCGGCGAGCAGGGCGACCCGTTGATCGAGCAGGGCGACGGTGAGGGTGGCGGCAGCGCTGAGGACGGTGCAGCTGGCGGGGCTGTGCGCAACCCCGACTACGTCGCGGGATGCCGGTGGGTGGCGGTGCACCACGGCGTCAGCGAGAAGGGCAACGACCACATCCACATCGCCGTCAACCTGGTGCGCGAGGACGGCACGAAGGCCGACACGTTCCATGACTACCGCAGGGCCCGCGACCTGTGTCGCGAGCTCGAGCGGGAGTTCGACCTGATGCCGCTCAACCCGAACGAGTACGAGCTGGCCCGCTCTCACGCGCGGGCCGCCTGGGAGACCAGCCGGCGGGCGGAGGTCGGCGCCGGAGACGCCGACGCACGGGTGCCGTGGGCCGAGCTCGACGACGCCGCTCAGGAGCAGCAGGTCGGCTTGCAGTTCCCGACGCCCGCGGCGTACGCCGCGGCGAAGGAGCGGAGCGAGGACCGCTCGCATGAGGACACCGTCGAGGAGAGGTACGAGCCCGCGGAGCAGGCCGCCGCGGCGAGGCGGACGGCCAGGGGGCGGTTCGAGCAGGCACGTCGAGACGCGCTGCGCGACCGCGCCAACGGGGCCGACGGGGTCGCTGACGCAGATGTGAGGGAGTGGTCGGCGCTCAGCGTGGGGGAGCGGCAGCAGCTGATCGACCAGGCCAGCCAGGACCTTGCTGGATCTGGACAGCCACGGTTCGAGCTGGCCCGGACTGTGCGGGCGTGCGCGACCGCGAGCGAGTCCGAGGACGAGTTCGTGCGCCGCGTCCGGCAGCACGGCGTGCTGATCCGCCCACGGTTCGCGGAGGGGTTCCGCCACGGCGCCGAGGGCACCAGCTCGGCTGGGGCCGCTGATGCCGGCGGGCCGGCGGTCGTCGGGTACTCGGTGGCCGCCAAACCGGTGCCCGGGGAGCGGCCGGTCTGGTACGGCGGAGGGTCGCTCGGCAAGGACCTGACCCTGCCTCGCCTCAGGGCCGAGTGGAGTCCCGTCGACGACGGCCCGGCAGCTGGCGACGGCACCGACGACGCGGCCGGTGCGGCGAACGAAGCGGCTCTGAGGGAGTGGACAGCGGCCTCCCGAGGCCGGCGGCCGGCGGCACCTGGACGCGAGGTCACCGCGCCCGGACCGGAGCTGTGGCAGCGCGCAGAGTCCGAGCTCGCGCAACTGCGCGAGCAGCTGCGCGCGGTCCCGATCGAGGACCGTCAGACCTGGGCGCAGGTCGCCCGACAGACCTCCGGCGCGTTCGCCGCCTGGTCGCTGCGGGTCGAGTCGACACCGGGCCCGCTGGCCGCGACCGCGGACGCCCTGGCACGCTCGAGCACGATCGTCGAACCTCGACGAGCACCGCGACCGAAGATGCCGTCGGCGGCCGGGACGGCGTATCTCCTGCTCGCCGCGTCGCGGCCTGGGCCCACGGCGTACGCCGCGGTGCTGAAGCAGCTGGCGAACCTCGCCAAAGCGATCCACGACATGCACCGCGCCGAGGCCGCGGCACGCCGTGCACGCACGATCCAGCTGGTCGTACGACGCGACCTCGACACCGTCAGCCGCCGGCTCCAGGCGGCGGGCGTGGGCTCGTCGACCAGCGCCGAGACCACGTCGCCTCCGTCGACGAAGTCGACCAGGTCGCCGGCGGCTGGTCGACCACGGACAGGGCCACGGCAGGCTCCGGGCGCACCGGGGCGCCCGGACCGCGGCATCGGCAAGTAGCCACCAGGTGATCCACAGATAGCGGGAAGGGACTCGGGATGGACGAAGAGCAGGAGATGCAGCAGGCCCTCGGCCAGCAGGCCCGGCTGGTCGTGACGACGGTCGCGCGACTCTCGGAAGCAGCGATCCGAGCAGCTGAGGTCGTCGCGGAGCGCCGGCGCGCGCTCGAGGAGGGACGGGCCGCAGAGCTCACCGCCCGTTTCGAGGCAGAGCAGGGGGCTGCGAGGTCGGCTTACCGCCACGCGGAGAACCCGTGGTGGTGGGATCGGGCGAGGACCGAAGAGATCGCCGAGGTGTACCAGGTGGCGACGGTGTGGAGCGATCTCGACCCCGAGGCGCGCCGGGTCGAGCAGCTGATGAGCGAGGAGATCCAGCGGCGCTACGAGGTCGACCCCCGTGCGGTCGACCTCGCCACGGTGCCCGACGAGCTCGCGGCCGCCGAGCGTGCTCGAGCACAGCGTGACGCGGCCGAGGCCGTCGCCCTGACGGCCGCCGCGGACCAGGCGGACCGGGACTCGCGTGAGCTCGACCAGGCCGCCGAGCGTGAGCGGCTCCGTGAAGCCGTCCTCAGCGGTGAGCTGACGCCCGATGAGGCGACAGCGCAGTGGCCCGACGACGACCCGCACAAACACTCGGCCGAGCACGCGGCCGCCGAGGTCGACCGGCKCGAGGATTCGGCGGGTGACCGCCGAGCGGACCGCGACGGCCTGGACTCGAAGGCCGACGTCGCATGGGACAGCGCGGAGCGCCGTGAGGCGACCGCGCGAGATCTCGAGCAACGCCTCGACGACCCCCGAGCGGTGGAAGCGCGCATACGTGCCGACTCGTACCAGGGCAAGCCCGCGACGGAGGCGACCAGGAAGCCGGCCAAGTCCGCCAAGGCGCGGCCTACCCGCGGCCAGGGCGCCGGTCGACAGCGGCAGCAGGGCCGCGGACGATGACGTTCACGGTCGAGGCGTTCGGGGCCCCGCCAAGGTCCCGATGTCGGCCCGCCCAGTGCGTCAGGGGCCTCGCCGCACACGGCTAAGGTGAAGGTCCCACGAGAGCGAGCAGGATCGCGGCCTGCTCGTGGTCTCTGGCGCGGCAGACGCCGCCGGTGTGCGCCGCCACGGCGAGGCGGCCACGAGTGGGTCAGTTCTTCTCCGGGCCGATGTAGACGGTGACCAGGTGGTCGCCCGTCTTCGAGTCGATGAAGGTGAACATGTCAGTCTCGATGATCCTGGGCTCGCTCCTCCGCTCACCGCCCGGGAGAGCCGGGCCAGTGATGTCTTGCTCAACGTCCCCGATATGAAGCATCCACGCCGTTGTGCCGGGCGGCAGTCGGCTCTCATCGGACTTGCTGACCTCGACCGCGAAGGGCTGGGGTGCGGTCGGGAACTGTTTCGGATCGTAGACCCGGGCGAACGCTTCCAACGCCGCATTGGCGTCCGTCGAGGCCTCGTCGAAACTTGTCTCCTTCACGACGAGACCATCACGGGCCAAGACAGTGAGAAGGTCGGCCGGCACAGCTGCGGATGACGACGACGGCTTCGGGCTGGCCTCGCCCGATGGTGCCGTCCCGCAGGCCGACAGGACCCCTACCAGCATCACTGCTCCGATCGTCCCCGCGACCAGCGCCTTTGCTCGACTTCTAGTGGCTTGCATCTGTATTCACCCAAAATCCATCTGGCTCTGGCTGCGTGAAATTGTAGACCGTGTCGTCACGATGAACCCCGTTGACGTTCATTTGCTCCCAACCGGAGCCCCCATTTCGTACTCTCGAGGCGATGTCTAATCTCAACCAAGACGGGGCAACTCGTCCAAGTTGCACATGTCGCGCATGAGCTTCAGCCTGCACCGGCATCCAGTTGCCGGTGCGGAAGCCCACGAAATCTTCATGCGTCGTTCGAAGGGTCTCCCCGTCAATACGACACAGAAATTGGCTGCTGTCGTTCTTGAGGTATGCGTAAACTTGCTTCTGTTGAGTCACGCTGTATTCGCTCAGCGCGTAACTGCCGGTGCCAGACGAGCGAGGGTGACGTTCGCAATAGCCCATGGGTCGGACGTACCAGTCGTAATAGCGCCAGCCTACTTGGAGCCAGGCCGGATCTGAGGTTCCCAAGGAGCGGGTTAGCGAGGCTGAATAGCTCGCTCCCGAGTTGCACACATCTTGGTTCGCGGCCGTCATCCACTCGACGCGGAAGCGAACAGACTCGGCGAGAACGACTTGATTTCCGCCGGATACATATCTGTGGCCGTTGTTCCCCGGATCGGGGCAATGCGCGGCCGCTGGCCCTGCGAGGAAGATGTTTCCGACTGCTAACGCCGATATGACTAGGCACAACGTGACGCCTCTTGCCAGAAATATCCTTCCTCGGCCAAGGCGACGAAACGCCGAAGTTTTTCCAGCGGGGAAATTGTCGCGGTGTCGAAGCGCAAGGTCTGACGGCGTCTGGAACTCAGTGCGACCCATCGGAATATAAATATATTTGTCTCCGCTTCTCGTTCCAGCCTCTAGGAAACCGATGACTGAATCATCCATAGATGTTCCTAAAACGGGCCGAGTCCAGCATCGTTCCAAGCAGGTTACAGTCGGCGGCTACTGGCAGCAATCGCGCCCGACAGATTTTTACCCCTCGCGTACCCCCCAAGAACATGATCCAGCCACTTTCCTCCGAGTGCCGAACTCCAAGGCCCATGTCACTACGACGGCGCTGACGCCGAAGGGGTTCCATCGGCAGGCGCTGGGGACGGTGCTGGCCGTGTGCGCCCCTGTCGACCAGAGCCCTCCGGCTGACATCACGCGGCCGGTCGGCCTCAAATGGGGGCGGCGGGGCGATTCATCTGGTGTAACGCGCAGACCGATGCATGACATAATGTTCGTTATCGGCGGTATTGGTACGGAGAGATCGGTCCCTGTTCCAGCGCTGTTCCGTGACAACGCCGCTGTGACAACGCCGCTGTGACAACGCCGTTTGCGCCTGGCCAGACGGCCGTCTCGACTCGCTGGCTCTGCGGTTTGGTCCCAAACCACAGGAAATCGGCCCGGAAACCTGCAGTTCGTGACCAATCGGCGTGTCTGAGACCGACTGCCGTGCCGGGCCGTGCCGCCAGGGCTGTCCGCTGTGGAGAACGTTGCGGTTTGGGACCAAACGACAGCAATTCTGTGGAGAGCCTTGCAGTTCGTGCCCAATCGGCGTTTCCCCCGGCTCCCCCGACCCCCCGAATCCCACCGCGACGTTATGTCCAGTTCCTGGATGGTGCGGGTGGCCACCTCCGCGGCCGCGGCACGATCTCGGTCGCTCCGTCGCCCGTCGCCCACAGCTCCAGCAGCTCGCCGTCGGGCAGGTCGTCCAGGGTCGACTCCACGGGCTCCACGCAGAACACGGCGATCGCGGCGGCGACGTACTCCGCGATGACGTCCTCCTGGCCCAGGTCCCCCAGCCAGCGCGCCAGTGCCGGCATCCGCCTGGCCACCTCGATCGGCGCGGGTGAGCAGCGCTCCACGAGCTCGTCGTACCAGCCGCGGACGAGGGCGACGTCCTCCTCGACGGCCATCCAGAGCTCGCCTGCGCGCGGAAAGGCGTCGTCGAGGCGGCGGGTGACGTCGCCAAGGTCGTCCGGGTCGATTTGCTCGTTCTGCACCGTCGTGAACAGCGCGTCCTGGACGACCTGGAGCAGTGCCTCGGGCTTGCTGGTGACGAGCAGGTCGCGTGCCGCCGTGAGGAGCGCGGCAGGCGTCGGGACGTGGCCGTGCGGTCCGGACTGCTCCGTGACGGCGCGCAGGAGCGCCGAGGCCAGTGGCTCCCAGCGCTGCTCCCCCGCCGGGTCCTCACCCTCCAGCGCGGGGTCGGCGCCGAGCCACCAGGCGACCACCTCGTCGGTCGTCGCGCGGGCGAACTGTCGCGAGACCATCGCCAGCGCCACGATGCCGGCGCGGGCCAGGTCGTCGAGGGTGCGGACCGATCCAGCCTGGCTGCGGGTGAGCCACGACGTGAAGGCGGCGTCCGCCGCGTCGGCCTCCGCCACGGCCAGCATCAGCTCGCCGGCGCCGGGGTGCGCCTCGTCGGCCGTCGCCGCGCAGTCGCGGAGCACGTCCGGCCCGTAGGCGTCGGTCGAGGCGCTGGAGGCCACGGTGAGCGCCGACGCCAGCACCTCGGCGAGCACGGCCGGGTGGTGCTCCGCCGCCGTCAGCAAGGCCGCGGTGCGGTCGCCGAACCCGCCGGTCTCCAGCCGTTCGTGCACCGCCGCGAGCACCGCGTGGGCCATCTCGACACGCTGTGCGTACGACGCGCGCTCCATGTCGGGTGACGCTACCCGTCCGACGGTCCGGTCATCCGTGGACCGATCCCCAGGAACCTGCGCAGTGCCTCGGCGCCCTCGACGGACACCGGCTCCCGCGGGCGGACGAAGGTCTCCGGCGTCACGACGACGCGCTGCTCGTCGGCGCCGATCTTGCCGTCGCGCAGGTGCTGCACGACGCGGCGGCGGCCGTTGTCGACGTACCCGACCTTTCGGCTCACCGCGGCCGAGGCGTGGTTGCCGACGATGTAGCCCGACTCGCAGCTCTCCGCGCCGAGCTCGTCGAGCGCGAGGCCGACCACGAGGCGGCGCATCAGCGTCCCGGTCCCCCGGCCCTGGTGTGCCCTTCCGAGCCACGACCCGGTGAGCACCTGGCGGGTCTGCTGGAAGTCCGGCGCGTGCAGGTCCTGCATGCCGACGAGGACGCCGTCACGTCGTACCGCGAGGGCCAGGCGCCACTCCGACGGCGCGAAGGTCGCCCGCTGGGTCCACCACCAGGCCAGCGACGAGGTCGGGAAGCCGTCCGGCGCGCCCGGCGCGAACGGCTCGTCGTGCCAGGCGCGCAGGAACGGCATCGGCAGGCCGGGAGCCTCGACGCCGCCACGCACCAGCTCGACGAGCTCGGGGAAGTCCTCGTCGCGCAGCACCCGGAGCTCGACCGGGCCGCAGGCGATACGCAGGGCGTACGGCGGGAAGATCTCCTCGAGGGTCAGCATGCTCGATTCTTTCCGGCGTCCTGCGCCCACCGACACCGCTTTTCCCGCCCGGGCGCCAGGCCAGCGCCCTCGAACCAGCACGCCCCCGACGTGGCCGCGAACGCGCCGATTGGTCACGAACTGCAGGGTTCTCCACAGAAAACCTGTGGTTTGGGACCAAACCGCAACCCCTCGACCGGCCCCGTCCACAGGTCTCCCCCGCCTGCTCGACGGCCTCTGGGACGCTGGTCGGGTGGACGACGTCAGCAGTGATTCCAGTCCGGCAGCCAGCGACCTGCTCATCGACCGCAGCCCGCTGCCGCCGGAGGTCGACGACCGCCTCGCCGCCCAGCTCGGGTTCGTGGCCGAGGTCGACAAGCTCAAGACCGTGCTGCGCGCCACGCCGCTCGCCGCCGCGGACCGGCGGGAGAACGATGCCGAGCACTCGTGGCACCTGGCGCTGATGGTGATGCTGCTCGCCGAGCATGCCGACGAGCCGATCGACGTCGGCCACGCGATGCAGCTCGTGGTCATCCACGACCTCGTCGAGATCCACGCCGGCGACAGTCCCGTCTTCGACCCTGCGGCGGTCGTCGACCAGCAGGAGCGGGAGGAGGCGGCGGCCGACGTGCTGTTCGCGCAGCTGCCCGACGACCAGGCCCGGTGGATCCGCGACCTGTGGGAGGAGTTCGAGGCGGGCCGGACGCCGGAGGCCCGCTTCTGCAAGGCCCTCGACCGGCTCCAGCCGATGCTCCTCAACTGGGTCAACCAGGGCGGGACCTGGCAGATGCCGGGCGCCAACGAGGCGACGGTGCGGGCCCGGGAAGCAGGAGTCGTCGCGGGGTCGCGGCGGCTCGGCGCGGTGACCAGCGCGATGGTCGACCACGGGCTGCAGCGGGGCTGGATCCGCCCGGCGCCGCCCGACCTAGACGCGTGAGGCCCGGTCAGCCGGGCCCCTCCACTCTCAAGGTATAGCGGCACGGGGGGCTTGCCGCAAGGCCCCCGTCGTGCCCCACAATCGCCGCTCCGACCGACCAACGGAGCTGCCCTGTGACCCCTGCGCCGACGGCGTTCTCCCTCCCCGACCACCTCTCCGCGAAGGCGGACCCCGCGCTCATCGCCGACGACGAGCGCCACTTCGCGGCGATCGCCGCCACCCTCGAGACGACCATCGCCGACCTGGCCGAGCGCCTCGACGCCGAGCGTCGCCGCGGCGGCGGCCACGGCCAGGCCGCGATGGACCGCGACCTCGAGGTGCACCGGCTCAGCAACCGGCTGCGCACCCTGCGCCGGTTCAGCCTCGACCTCTGCCTGGGCCGGATCGTGCGCCTGGACGACCCCGAGCCGGTCTACGTCGGGCGGCTCGGCCTCACCGATCCCGACGGCCGGCGACTCCTCGTCGACTGGCGCTCCCCCGCTGCCGAGCCGTTCTTCGCCGCCACCCACGCCGATCCGATGGGCCTCGCCAGCCGGCGCCGCTACCGCTGGGCCCTGGGCCGGGTCAGCGACTACTGGGACGAGGTCTTCGTCCCCGACGGGCTGGAGGGCCACGCGGCGCTCGACGACCAGTCCGCCTTCATCGCCAGCCTCGGAGCCAGCCGCTCGCCCCGCATGCGCGACGTGCTCAGCACGATCCAGGCCGACCAGGACGCCATCATCCGGGCACCGTCACGGGGTGCGCTCGTCGTCGACGGCGGCCCCGGGACCGGCAAGACCGTCGTCGCGCTGCACCGTGCGGCCTACCTGCTCTACGAGGACCCGCGCCTGTCCAGCGGCCGCGGCGGCGTGCTCGTCGTCGGGCCGCACCAGCCCTACCTCGACTACGTGGCCGATGTCCTGCCCAGCCTCGGCGAGGACGGCGTGCGCACCTGCACCCTGCGCGACCTCGTGCCCGGCGGCCACGACCTCGGGCCGGAGCCCGACCCCGCGGTCGCGGCGCTCAAGGCGGACGCCCGCATGGTGGGCGCCATCGAGCCCGCCGTGCGGCTCTACGAGGAGCCGCCCGCCGAGGCGGTCGAGGTCGAGACCCCGGACGGGGACCTGTGGGTCGGCGAGGCCGAGTGGGCCGAGGCGTTCGAGGCCGTCGAGCCCGGCACGCCGCACAACGAGGGCCGCGAGCAGGTCCTCGACGCGCTCGTCGACCTCCTCGTCGAGAGGTACGCCGACGACGAGGCCCTCTCCCCCGCGGTCGTCCGACGCGCCGTGCTGGGCTCGGCAGCCTTGCGGGAGGTCCTCGGCAAGGCCTGGCCGGTGCTCGACCCCGAGGACCTGGTCGGCGACCTGTGGGAGGTCCCGGCCTACCTGCGGATGTGCGCTCCGTGGCTCGACGAGGACCAGGTGCGGCTGCTGCGGCGGCACGGCCCGCAGCGCTGGACACTGGCCGACCTGCCCCTCCTCGACGCCGCGCACCGGCGCCTCGGCGACCCAGACGCAGCACGGCGCCGGCGACGCGCGGAGGCGGAGCGCGCCGCGGAGAAGGAGGAGATGGACCGCGTCGTCGACCACCTCATCGCCACCGACGACTCGGAGATGATGCTGATGTCGATGCTGCGCGGCGCGGACCTGCAGGGGGCGCTGGCGGCGCCCGACGACGCGCCTCCCGACCGGCACCGCCAGCTCGCCGGCCCCTTCGCGCACGTGGTGGTCGACGAGGCACAGGAGCTCACCGACGCCGAGTGGCAGATGGTGCTCGCCCGGTGCCCGTCGCGGAGCTTGACCATCGTCGGGGATCGAGCCCAGGCCCGGCACGGTTTCGCCGGCAGCTGGGTCGACCGACTGGCGCGGGCCGGCATCGACCGCACCCGGGTCGCGTCGCTGTCGGTGAACTACCGCACCCCCGAGGAGGTGATGGCGGCAGCCGAGCCGGTCATCCGCGCAGCCCTCCCCGACGCCAACGTGCCGACGTCGGTGCGCAGCACCGGCCTGCCCGTCCGTCACCTCCCCCGCGCGGCGCGCGACGAGGTCCTCGGCGCCTGGCTGTACGAGCACCCCGAGGGCACTGCCTGCGTCATCGGCGACCCCACCTTCGTCGCCACCGGGCGCGTCCGCTCGCTGACCCCGGAGACGGCCAAGGGCCTGGAGTTCGACCTCGTCGTGCTCGTCGACCCCGACGCCCTCGGCGACGGCATCCAAGGTGCCGTGGACCGCTACGTCGCGATGACCCGGGCGACCCGCGAGCTCGTCGTCCTCCGCGGCGAGCCCGTTGCGTGACCGCCGTCACACTGCCAGCATCGGGCCATGAGCGACCCCCTCGACGTCCCGAGCCTCTGCGAGGCCTTCCAGAACACCGTGGCCGCGACGGGTGACGTGGTCGCCCTGCGCACCCCCGGTGGCGGCCAGGAGATCACCTGGCAGGAGTACGGCGAGCGGGTGCGCCGCCTCGCCGAGGGCCTGGCCGCGCTTGGCGTCGGCCACGGCGACACGGTCGGCATCATGCTCACCAACCGCCCGGAGTTCGCCCTCGTCGACACCGCCGCGCTGCACCTGGGCGCCGTGCCGTTCTCCATCTACAACACCTCGGCACCCGAGCAGATCGCGTACCTGTTCGGCAACGCGGGTAACCGGGTGGTCGTCACCGAGCAGCAGTTCCTGTCGCAGGTGCTGGCCGCCGGGACGGACGTCGAGGTCGTGGTCAGCGTCGACGGAGGCGAGGGCACGACCAGCCTCGAGGACCTGGCGTCGCGCACCGTCGACGGCTTCGACTTCGAGGCGTGCTGGCGCGCGGTCGGCCCGGACGACGTGCTCACCCTCATCTACACCTCCGGCACGACCGGCCCCCCGAAGGGCGTCGAGCTGACCCACGGCAGCATGCTCGCCCAGCTGCGCGGCGTGCAGGCGATCATCCCGGTGCACCCCGGGGAGCGGTCCACGTCGTACCTCCCGTCAGCCCACGTCGCCGACCGCTGGGCCGGGCACTACACGCCCATGGTCTTCGGCGGCACCACCACCTACGTCGACGACCCGAAGGCGGTCATCGCGGCCCTCCCGGAGGTCCGGCCGACCGTGTGGGGCGGCGTGCCGCGGGTCTGGGAGAAGATCAAGGCCGCGCTCGAGGCCAAGGGCGTCACCGACCCCGCGGCCCTGCCGGAGGACCACCGCGCCGCCGTGCGCCAGCTGCTCGGCCTCGACGACGTGCGCCACACCGTCTCCGGTGCGGCGCCGATCGCGCCCGAGGTGCTGGAGTTCTTCTCCGCCCTCGGCATCCCGATCTGCGAGCTGTGGGGGATGTCGGAGATCTCCTGCTGCGGCACGATCAACCCGCCCGACGACATCCGGATCGGCACCGTCGGCAAGCCGCTGCCCGGCCTCGAGGTCCGCGTCGCCGACGACGGCGAGCTGCTGGTGCGCGGTCCCCAGCTGATGCGCGGCTACCGCAACCAGCCCGACAAGACCGCCGAGGCGATCGACGCGGACGGCTGGCTGCACACCGGCGACGTGGCGACCATCGACGACGACGGCTACGTCACCATCGTCGACCGCAAGAAGGAGCTGATCATCAACGCGGCGGGCAAGAACATGTCGCCGTCGAACATCGAGCAGACCCTCAAGGCCTCCCACCCGCTCATCGGCCAGGCCGTCGTCATCGGCGACCGCCGCCCCTACAACGTCGCCCTGCTGGTGCTCGACCCCGACGTGTGCGCGGCGTGGGCCGAGCAGGTCGGGCTCCCCGACCCTTCGACCGCCGCGCTCGCGGTCGACCAGAAGGTCCTGGAGCAGGTCGCCACCGCGATCGAGGAGGCGAACTCCCGCCTCTCCCGCGTCGAGCAGGTCAAGCGCTACCGGATCCTCCCGACGGACTGGCTCCCCGGCGGCGACGAGCTGACCCCGACCATGAAGCTCAAGCGCCGCCCGATCGCCGAGAAGTACGCCGACGTGATCGAGGAGCTCTACGCCGCAGGCGACCCCGACGCCTGAGGTCGGGCAACCCCGGCTCAGTCGAGGCAGAACTCGTTGCCCTCGGGGTCGGCCATCACGATGTGGCCGGCCCCGAGGGGTGGCTCGGGGTCGTGGCGTGCGATCCGCCGCGCGCCGAGGGCGACCAGTCGCTCGCACTCGGCCTCCAGGGCCGCCATCCGCTCCTCCCCCGCCAGGCCGGGCGCGACGCGCACGTCGAGGTGCACGCGGTTCTTGGCGACCTTGTCCTCGGGCACCTGCTGGAAGAACAGCCGGGGCCCGTCGCCGTCCGGGTCCTCGACCGCGGACCGGGCGCCGCGCAGGTGCTCGGGCACGCCCAGGCCCGTGAGGAAGTCCTCCCACGCCTCGAACGGGTCCGCGCCGTCGGTGAGCTCGACGCCGGGTGGGCCGGGGACGGCGTAGCCGAGGACCTCGGCCCAGAAGCGGGACAGCGAGCGCGGGTCGTGCGCGTCGAAGGTGACCTGGACTGTTCGACTCATGGTCCCGTTGTAGTGCCGACCACCGACATCGTGCAGGGTGTCCGCCATGACGCCGACGGCCACCACGCTCCAGCAGCCGTTCACGCTGCCCAACGGAGCGGTGCTCCCCAACCGCCTCGCCAAGGCCGCGCTGAGCGAGAGCCTCGCCCGCCGCGACCACACCCCCGGCACCCGGATCAAGACGCTCTACCGGCGCTGGTCCGGCAACGGGGCGGGCCTGGTCATCACCGGCAACGTGATGGTCGACCGCCGGGCGATCGGCGAGCCGGGCAACGTCGTGGTCGAGGACGACCGCTCCCACGACGACCTCGTCGAGTGGGCGCAGATCATCAAGGCCGACGGCGCCACCGCGTGGGCCCAGGTCAACCATCCCGGCCGACAGGCGCCCCGCACACTGACCCCGGAGCCGGTCGCGCCCTCGGCGGTCCCGCTCGACGGCAGCGCCGGGATGTTCGCGCCGCCGCGCGAGCTCACCCCCGCCGAGATCGAGGAGGTCATCGCCCGCTACGCCACCACGTCCGGCCACCTCGTCCGCGCCGGCTTCGACGGCGTGCAGCTGCACGGCGCGCACGGCTACCTCGTCAGCCAGTTCCTCTCCCCGCTCGCCAACCGGCGCACCGACGCCTGGGGCGGCACGCCGGAGAAGCGGCGCCGGTTCCTGATCGAGGTCGCCCGCGCGGTCCGCGCCGAGATCGGGCCCGACAAGGCGATGGCGGTCAAGCTCAACTCCGCGGACTTCCAGCGCGGCGGCTTCGGCGAGGACGAGTCCCTGGAGGTCGTGCACGCGCTCGCCGAGGAGGGCATCGACCTGCTCGAGGTCTCCGGCGGCACCTACTCCTCTGCCGCCATGCTCGGCGTCGACCCGACCCTGAAGGAGAGCACGCGCCGTCGCGAGGCCTACTTCCTCGACTACGCCCTCCGGGTGCGCGCCGAGCTCCCCGACCTGCCGCTGATGCTCACCGGTGGCTTCCGCACGGCCGAGGCCATGGCCGACGCCGTCGCGAGCGGCGCCGTCGACGTCGTCGGCCTCGGCCGCCCGCTCACGGTCGAGCCGGACGTACCGGCCGGCCTCCTGGACGGTACGACGTCCGGCAGTCGCGTCCGACCGCGGCGCAGCGGCATCCGGCTGGTCGACAGCCTGACCGAGCTGACGGCGTACACCGTGCAGATGTGGSGGATGGCCGACGGCAAGGAGCCGGCGCCGCAGCGCCACCCCGCCCTCAACGTCGCGCAGTACCTCGCCCGCCACGGCCGCGACAGCGTCCGGGTCGGTCGCCGCGGCCTCTGACCGGCGGGATCAGCCGGCGACGTACTCCGCCAGGTGCTGGCCGGTCAGCGTGCTGGCACCGGCCACCAGCTGTGCCGGGGTGCCCTCGAAGATGACGGTGCCGCCGTCGTGGCCGGCGCCGGGGCCGATGTCGATGATCCAGTCGGCGTGCGCCATCACGGCCTGGTGGTGCTCGATCACGATCACCGACTTGCCGGAGTCGACGAGGCGGTCGAGCAGGCCGAGGAGGTTCTCGACGTCGGCGAGGTGGAGGCCCGTCGTCGGCTCGTCGAGCACGTAGACGCCACCCTTCTCCCCCATCCGCACCGCCAGCTTCAGCCGCTGGCGCTCGCCGCCGGAGAGCGTGTTGAGCGGCTGGCCGAGCTTGAGGTAGCCGAGCCCGACGTCCTCCATGCGCTGCAGGATCGTGGCGGCGGCAGGCACCTTCGACTCCCCCGCGGCGAAGAAGGCGTGCGCGTCGGCGACGGGCAGGTCGAGCACCTCGGCGATGTTCAGCCCGCCGAAGGTCAGCTCGAGCACGGAGGCCTGGAAGCGCCTGCCCTCGCACTCGTCGCAGACGGTGGCGACGGTGTCCATGAAGCCGAGCTCGGTGTAGATCATCCCGTTGCCGTTGCAGCTCTCGCAGGCGCCCTCGGAGTTGGCGCTGAACAGGGCGGGCTTGACGCCGTTGGCCTTGGCGAAGGCCTTGCGGATCGGCTCCAGCAGCCCCGTGTACGTCGCCGGGTTGCTGCGCCGCGAGCCCTTGATCGCCCCCTGGTCGATGACGACCACGTCCTCGTGCCCGGCGACGGACCCGTGGATGAGCGAGCTCTTGCCCGAGCCCGCGACGCCGGTGACGACGCACAGCACCCCGAGCGGGATGTCGACATCGACGTCGCGCAGGTTGTGCGTGGAGGCGCCGCGCACCTCGATCGCCCCGGTCGCCTCGCGCACGGACTCCTTGAGCGGCGCGCGGTAGGACAGGTGGCGCCCGGTGAGCGTGTCGGAGGCCTGCAGGCCGGCCACGTCGCCCTCGAAGCAGACCGTGCCGCCGGCGGTGCCGGCGCCGGGACCGAGGTCGACGACGTGGTCGGCGATCGCGATCGTCTCCGGCTTGTGCTCGACGACCAGGACGGTGTTGCCCTTGTCGCGCAGCTCGAGGAGGAGCTTGTTCATCCGCTGGATGTCGTGGGGGTGCAACCCGATCGTCGGCTCGTCGAAGACGTAGGTGACGTCGGTGAGCGCCGAGCCGAGGTGGCGGATCATCTTCGTGCGCTGGGCCTCTCCCCCGGACAGGGTGCCGGCGGGGCGGTCGAGCGAGAGGTAGCCCAGGCCGATCTCGACGAAGGAGTCGAACAGGTGCAGCAGGCTGGCCTTGAGCGGGGCGACGGACTGGTCGTCGATGCCGCGCACCCACGCGGCGGCGTCGGTGATCTGCATGGCGCACACGTCGGCGATGCTCCTGCCGTTGATCTTCGCCGACCGGGCGACCTCGTTGAGCCGGGTGCCGCCGCAGGCAGGGCAGTCGGCGAAGACAGCGGCTCGCTCCACGAACGCCTTGATGTGGGGCTGCAGCGAGTCGACGTCCTTGCTGAACATCGACTTGCGGATCTTCGGGATCAGGCCCTCGTAGGTGACGTTGATCTTCTCGACCTTCACCTTGCGCGGCTCGGCGTGGAGGAAGTCCTCGCGCTCGGCCTTCGTGAACGTCGAGATCGGCTTGTCGGCGGGCAGGACCGCCTTGAACGCCGCGACCATCCAGCCGTCCGCGGTGTAGCCCGGGACCAGGATGGCGCCCTCGGACAGGGACTTGCTCTCGTCGACGATCTGGGTGAGGTCGAGGTCGGAGACGGTGCCCCGGCCCTCGCACTCCGGGCACATGCCGCCGAGGTAGACGGCGTTCTTGACGACCTTCTTCTCGACCTTGCCGCCGGCCTTCTCGGTGCTCATCACCCCGCCTGCGCGGCGGGTGGGCACGTTGAACGCGAACGCGGTCGGCGGGCCGACGTACGGGTCGCCGATCCGGCTGAACAGCACCCGCAGCATGGCGTTCGCATCGGTGGCGGTGCCGACCGTCGATCGGACGTTGGCCCCCATCCGCTCCTGGTCGACGACGATCGCGGTGGTGATCCCCTCGAGGACGTCGACCTCGGGCCGGGCCAGGGACGGCATGAAGCCCTGCACGAAGGTGCTGTAGGTCTCGTTGATCATCCGCTGCGACTCCGCGGCGATCGTCGCGAAGACCAGCGAGCTCTTGCCCGACCCGGAGACTCCCGTGAACACCGTCAGCCGGCGCTTGGGGATCTCGACGTCGACGTCCTTGAGGTTGTTCTCCCGTGCCCCCTGGACCCGGATCAGGTCGTGGGTGTCGGCCGGGTGGGCGGTGGCGCTCATGCGGTCGGTGGTGCCTCTCGGGTGTGGGGTGGTGGCTCAGGCCTGGTTGATGCGGACGTGGTTGCCGGCCGGGTCGCGGAACGCGCAGTCGCGCACGCCGTACGGCTGGTCGATCGGCTCCTGGATCACCTCGGCGCCCGTGGCCTGGATCCGCTCGAAGGCGCCGTCGAGGTCGGGGGTGCTGAGCACGATCGTGGCGTAGGTGCCCTTCGCCATCATCTCGGCGATGGTCGCCTTCTCGTCCTCGGTGATCCCGGGGTCCGCGGCAGGCGGGGCGAGGACGATCGACGGCGCGGCCTGGCCCTTCGGGGCGACGGTGATCCACCGCATGTCGCCGTAGCCGACGTCGTTGAGGACCTCGAAGCCGAGCACGTCGCGGTAGAACGCCAGCGAGGCCTCGGGGTCGGTCTGCGGGAGGAAGCTGTGCTGAATGCTGATGTCCATGCCGCTCACGCTAATGGCGGCTGGAACCGTGGCGCTTCTCGATTCCTGACCGGATCGGGGCTGGTCTGCGCGCCGCCGCGGCGCAGCGGCCGGGTGACCTTCTTGGTCTCGCACGACGGCGGCTCGACGACGCTGCTCGCGCCCGCCGCACCCTCCGCGCCCGCGGCGACCTCCTCGCGGTAGGTGCTCGGCGGCACCCCGACGAGCTCGGTGAACCGGGTGCTGAACGTCCCGAGGGAGGAGAAGCCGACCTCGAAGCACACGTCGGTGACCGACAGGTCCCCGCGACGCAGCAGCGCCATCGCCCGCTCGATGCGGCGCGTCATCAGGTAGGAGTACGGCGGCTCGCCGTACGCCCGACGGAACTCGCGGCTGAGGTGGCCGGCCGACATGTGCACGTCGCGGGCCAGCGCCTCCACGTCGAGCGGGCAGGCGTACTCACGGTCGATCCGGTCCCGCACGCGGCGCAGCAGCGTGAGGGTCCGCAGGCGTTCGGCGTCCACCACGCCGCCATCCTGCCAAAGGGTCGAGCCCCATGCATGAGGCTGCATTGTCAGACAACCCGTAGTGTCGGTGACGTGGCACTCAGCGTCTTCGACCTCTACTCGGTCGGCATCGGTCCGTCGTCCTCGCACACGGTCGGTCCGATGCGGGCGGCGCGGCTCTTTGCCGACGGCCTGGCCGCCGACGGCCGGCTCGACGAGGTCGCGCGGGTGCGGGCCGAGCTCTTCGGCTCCCTCGGCGCCACCGGGCACGGCCACGGCTCGGAGAAGGCGGTGCTGCTCGGCCTCGAGGGCGAGGACCCGGCGACCGTCGACATCACCACCTACGACGCCCGCGCAGCCGCGATCCGGGACCGCGGGCGGCTCGCTGGCCGTCGCGAGGTCGCGCTGGGCGAGGACGACCTGGTCATGCACCGGCGCAAGTCGCTGCCCGGCCACCCCAACGGCATGCGCTTCGAGGCGTACGACGACCGGGGCGCCCTCGTGCGCGACCGCGTGTATTACTCGGTGGGCGGCGGATTCGTGGTCGACGAGTCGGCCGTCGGAGCCGACCGGGTGGTCGCCGACGAGACCCCCGTCGCCCACCCCTTCCACACCGCGGCCGAGCTGCTGGCCGCCTGCGCCGACACCGGGCTGCGGATCAGCGACGTGATGCTCGCCAACGAGCTGTCGTGGCGCACCGAGGCGGAGGTCCGCGCCGGGCTGCTGGAGATCTGGTCGGTGATGGCCGACTGCGTGCGCAACGGGTGCGCCCACGAGGGCGTGCTGCCGGGTGGTCTCAAGGTGCCGCGGCGCGCGCCGGCGCTGCACGCGCGGCTGACCGCCGAGGGCGGCGTCGATGACCCGCTGCGCGCGATGGACTGGGTCAACCTGTTCGCGCTCGCCGTCAACGAGGAGAACGCCGCGGGCGGCCGCATGGTCACCGCACCGACCAACGGCGCCGCCGGGATCATCCCCGCGGTGCTGCACTACTACGTGCGCTTCGTCCCGGGCGCCGACGACGACGGGATCGTCCGCTTCCTGCTCACCGCCGGCGCGATCGGCGTGCTGTTCAAGGAGAACGCCTCGATCTCCGGGGCCGAGGTCGGCTGCCAGGGCGAGGTCGGCTCGGCCTGCTCGATGGCCGCCGGCGCCTTCTGCGAGGTGCTCGGCGGGTCGCCGGAGCAGGTCGAGAACGCCGCCGAGATCGGGATCGAGCACAACCTCGGCCTCACCTGCGACCCGGTCGGCGGCCTGGTCCAGATCCCCTGCATCGAGCGCAACGCGATCGCCTCGGTCAAGGCGATCAACGCCGCCCGGCTCGCCCTGGCCGGCACCGGCCGGCACACGGTCTCCCTCGACCGGGCGATCAAGACCATGCGCGACACCGGCCGCGACATGCACACCAAGTACAAGGAGACCTCGCGCGGCGGCCTGGCCGTCAACGTGATCGAGTGCTGACCGGCCCCACCGGGCAGCCGCTTGCGGCGGTCAGTCGATGGGTTGCTCGAGCACGGCGAAGGCGCGCTCCCGGGCGTGCGGGTCGCCCTCGACGGTGATCCCGGTGTCGTCGTAGCGGTGCCACAGCCAGCCGTCGAGGCGGTCGGCCGTGCCGGACACGACGAGGTCGGCGGGTCGGCCCGGGTCGTCGACGACGTGCTGGTCGGGGATGGCGACGTGCTCGGTGCCGTCCGGCTCGGTGCCGGTGAACGTGCCGAGCTGGCCCCAGACCGAGCGGTCGACGTCGGTGATCCGGTACTCGACGAACAGCGGCTCCGGGTCGAAGCGCCCCCAGTCCGGCAGCTCGCCGTACATCGTGTCGAGCGCCTCGTGCACGCCGTCGGCGGCGAGCTCGGTCGGCAGCGGCGTCGGCGTGCCGGCGGCGAGCTCGGCGTCGAGGCGGTGGATCAGCGCCTCGTGCGCCTGCCGGCGGAAGGTGAACCCGACGCACTGGTCGGCGTCGCGGCTCGACCAGGACCACGCGTGGTCCGCCGGGTCCGCAGCGGCGAGGGCGGTCACGAAGCGCCGGTGCGCGTCGTCGAAGAACGCCCGCACGGCGTCCCGCTCCTCCGGGCGCTGCGGGTCCTCGTAGTCCTCGGGGACGGTCGGACGCGTGCTGACGACGTGGTGCCAGAAGTCCTGCACCCCGGCGAGGTGCCACCACAGGTCGGTGGCGTCCCACTCCGGGCACGAGGGCACCCGCGCGTCGGGCGGGCACGCGGCGAGCACCTGCGCGAAGCGCGCGGACTCGCGGCGGATGTGCTCGAGGTAGGTGGCGTCGTCGAGGCGGGTCATGGCGACGACGCTAGGCCGGGCCACCGACAGCGTGCACCCGGTTTTCCGCCGGTCGACTCAGGGCTCGAGCAGCACCTTGATCGCGCGCCGCTCGTCCATGGCCCGGTAGCCCTCCGGCGACTGCTCCAGCGGCAGGGTGAGGTCGAAGACGCGGCCCGGGTCGATGCGGCGGTCCTGGACGAGCGCGAGCAGCTCGGGCAGGTAGCGCCGCACCGGGGCGATGCCGCCGCGCAGCCCGACGTTCTTCTCGAACAGGGTGCGGATCGGCAGCTCCACGCCGTGCGGCACGCCGACGAAGCCGACCCCGCCGCCTGGCCGGGTCACCCCGATCGCGGTCCTCATGGCCTCGTCGGTGCCGACGCACTCCAGTGCGGCGTCGGCCCCGATCCCCCCGGTGATCTCGAGGACCTCGGCGATGCCCTCCTTGCCACGCGACGCGACGACGTGGGTGGCGCCGAACGCGCGAGCGATCTCCTGGCGCGGCTCGTGGCGCGACATCGCGACGACCTTCTCGGCGCCCATCACCGAGGCGGCGAGCACACCGCACAGGCCGACCGCACCGTCGCCGACCACGACCGCGGTGCCGCCCTCACGGACGCCGGCCGAGACGGCGGCGTGCCAGCCGGTGGGCATCACGTCGCTCAGTGCGAGCACGGAGGCGACCAGGTCCTCGTCAGGGGCGCCGCCGGTGGAGACGAGGCTGCCGTCGGCCTGACCCACGCGGGCGTACTCCGCCTGTCCGCTGGCGGTCATGCTGAGGTTCACGCAGGCGGAGTGGGCACCGGCCAGGCAGTGGGGGCAGGTGTTGTCGCAGTGGCAGAACGGCACGATGACGTGGTCGCCGGCCTTGAAGTCGCGGACGTCGCTGCCGACCTCCTCCACGACGCCGATGCACTCGTGGCCGATCGTCGAGCCGGGGCGGATCGGGTTCTCCCCGCGGTAGGGCCACAGGTCCGAGCCACAGATGCACCCGGCGGTGACCCGGATGATCGCGTCGGTAGGCTTCTTGAGGACCGGGTCCGGGACCTCTTCGACCCGGATGTCGCCGGCAGCGTGGATCGTGGTTGCGCGCATGGTCCGATCCTGCCGTACTCCCCCGACCCGGGGACGCGCCGCCGCCTGTCGTTGGTGTTATCTCACATGTGAGTTACCGTCGTAGGCATGACGACGGACGCACCGACCGACGACTACAAGGGCCGGATCGGGAACCTCATCCGCGACGCCCGCAAGCACCGCGGCCTCACCCAGGCCCAGCTTGCGGAGCGGCTGGCCACCAGCCAGAGCGCGATCAACCGGATCGAGAAGGGCCACCAGAACCTCTCGCTGGAGATGCTGGCCCGCATCGGCGCGGCCCTGGACTCCGAGATCGTCGCGCTCGGCGCCGGTCCGACCCACCTGCGGGTGAAGGGACCCACGACCCTCTCGGGCAGCATCGACGTGAAGACGTCGAAGAACGCCGGGGTCGCCCTGTTGTGCGCCTCGCTGCTCAACCGTGGCCGGACCACGCTGCGCAAGGTCGCACGGATCGAGGAGGTCAACCGCCTGCTCGAGGTGCTCGACAGCCTCGGCGTGCAGACGCGGTGGATCAACGACGAGAACGACCTCGAGATCGTCCCGCCCAGGGAGCTCGACCTCACCCGCATCGACGAGGAGGCCGCGCGGCGCACCCGCTCGGTCATCATGTTCCTCGGCCCGCTGCTGCACCGCGTGGACAGCTTCGAGCTGCCCTACGCCGGCGGCTGCAACCTCGGCACCCGCACCGTCGAGCCGCACATGTCCGCGCTGCGCCCGTTCGGCCTCGAGGTCAAGGCGACCGACGGGTGGTACCACGCCCAGGCCAACCGGGCGATCGTCCCCGGCCGCCCGATCGTGCTCACCGAGCGCGGCGACACCGTCACCGAGAACGCCCTGATGGCCGCCGCCCTGCACCCGGGGACCACGGTCATCCGCAACGCCTCGTCGAACTACATGGTCCAGGACCTGTGCTTCTACCTGCAGGCCCTCGGCGTGGACGTCCAGGGCATCGGTACGACGACGCTGACCGTCACCGGCCGCGAGACCATCGACGTGGACGTCGACTACTCCCCCAGCGAGGACCCGATCGAGGCGATGTCGCTGCTCGCCGCGGCGATCGTGACCCGATCGGAGATCACCATCCGCCGCGCGCCGATCGAGTTCCTCGAGATCGAGCTGGCCGTGCTCGAGGAGATGGGCTTCCGCTACGACCGCTCCGAGGAGTACCTCGCCGCGAACGGCCGCACCCGCCTGGTCGACATCACCACCCGCGCCTCGGACCTGGTCGCTCCGCGCGACAAGATCCACCCGATGCCGTTCCCGGGCCTCAACATCGACAACCTGCCGTTCTTCGCGGTGATCGCGGCGGTCGCCGAGGGCACGACGTACCTCAACGACTGGGTCTACGACAACCGCGCGATCTACCTCACCGAGCTCAACAAGCTCGGCGGCCGGGTCACCCTGCTCGACCCGCACCGGGTGCAGATCGACGGCCCGACGTCGTGGACCGGCACTGAGCTGGTCTGCCCGCCGGCGCTGCGGCCCGCGGTCGTCGTGCTGCTCGCGATGCTGGCCAGCAAGGGGACGTCGGTGCTGCGCAGCACCTACGTCATCCACCGCGGCTACGAGGACCTCGCTGAGCGGCTGAGCTCGCTCGGAGCGGAGATCGAGACCTTCCGCGACATCTGAGCGTCCTGCTGCCGATCGGAGCGTCATGAGCTACCTCCCGCCCGGCAAGGTCCTCGCGTTCGCGCACCGCGGTGGCGCCTACCACCCGGAGGTCGAGGGCCTGGAGAACACGATGGCCGCGTTCCGCCACGCGGCGTCGCTGGGCTACGACTACCTCGAGACCGACGTGCACCTGACCGCCGACGGGGTGCTGCTGGCCTTCCACGACGCCGTCCTGGACCGGGTCACCGACCTGCAGGGGCGTGTGTCCGACCTGACCCTCGCGGAGGTACGACGGGCGCGGATCGGTGGGCGCGAGGAGGTCCCGACGCTGGTCGACCTGCTCGACGCCTTCCCGGAGTGCCGCTTCAACATCGACATCAAGTCCGACGACGCCGTCGACCCGCTCGCCGCGCTGGTGCGTGAGCGGGAGCTGTGGGACCGGGTGCTCATCGGCTCCTTCTCCCGGCGCCGCATCCGCCGGTTCCGGGCGCTCACCGAGGGACGCGTGCCGACGGCCGCGGACCCGTGGCAGGTGGTCGTATGGCGGTTCTCCCCCAGCGCCCGGGTGGCCCTCCTGCTCGGCGGGACCGGGTTCGCCGCCCTCCAGGTGCCGCACCGGCACCGTGGGCTGCGGGTGACCACCCCGGGCCTGGTCCGCCGGGCCCACGCGGCCGGCCTCCAGGTCCACGTGTGGACCGTCGACGACCCCGCCGAGATGGCCGAGCTCCTCGACCACGGCGTCGACGGCCTCTTCACGGATCGCACCGACCTGCTCAAGGATGTGCTCCAGGGACGCGGCCAGTGGTGGTCCGCGCGGGGAGGGACGACGTGACGACCAGCATCGCGGACCTGGGTCCGCTCAACCGGGCCCGCGAGCAGCGCGCGTGGTACTTCACCGACTGGGCCACCTCGGCCTTCCAGACGACCATCGCCGGAGTCCTCTTCGCGCCCTACCTCATCGCGATCGCCGAGAACGACGTCGGCGAGCACGGCCGGCTCGACGTCCTCGGGCTCTCCATCGCGCCGGGATCCCTGCCGTCGTACGTCATCACGCTGTCGACGATCGTGAGCGCGCTGCTCTACCCGATCATCGGGGCCCTCGCCGACCGCACGTCCCGCAAGCCCGACCTCATGGTCGCGTTCGCGTGGGCGGGAGCGGTGGCTGCCGGGCTGCTGTTCTTCATGTCCGGCGAGAACTGGGCCTTCGGCAGCATCATGTTCATGGTCGCCAACCTCTGCGCGGGCTGTGCCGTGGTGGTCAGCGACTCGATCCTCCCGCTCATCTCCACCGAGGCCGAGCGCGACCGGGTCTCCTCCATCGGCTGGGCGCGGGGGTATGCCGGCGGCGGGCTCCTGCTCGCCGTGAACTTCGCCGTCGTGACCTTCCACGACGCGCTCGGCATGGGCCAGGAGATGGCGGTCCGGATCAGCATGCTCTCCGCGGCCGTGTGGTGGGCAGCCTTCATCATCATCCCGTGGCGCGGCATCCGCCGGCACGAGCCGGTCGCCGTCGAGGACGTCGAGGGCGGGATCCTGGCCCGGTCCTTCGGCCAGCTCTGGGCGACCCTCAAGGACCTGCGCAACTACCCCGTCGCGCTGACCTTCCTCGTCGCCTACCTCTTCTTCAACGACGGCATCCAGACCGTGATCGGGTCGGCGTCGATCTACGGCATCGAGGAGCTCGGCTTCGACGAGGGCCTCGTCCTGGGCACCTACCTTCTGGTCCAGGCGGTCGCGATGGGCGGGGCGATCGCCTTCGGCCGCGCCGCGGGTCGCTTCGGTGCCAAGAAGGTGATCCTCGCTGGTCTCGTGGGCTGGATGGGCATCGTGACCGTCGCGCTCGTCGTGCCCGACGAGCAGCTGGTCCCCTTCCTCCTGCTCGGGGTGGCCATCGGCGTCGTGCTCGGTGGCACCCAGGCGCTGGCGCGGTCCTACTTCTCGCTGTTCATCCCGCGCGGCAAGGAGGCGGCCTACTTCAGCCTCTACCACGCGATGGACCGGGGCACGTCCTGGTTCGGCACGCTCACCTTCGGCCTCGTCTACCAGTTCACCGAGTCCTACCGGCCGGCGATCTTCGCGCTCGTCGTCTTCTTCCTCGTCGGCGGGCTGATCCTGCTGCGGGTCGACACCGAGCGGGGCATCCGGGAGGCCGGCAACGAGCGGCCTGCCGTCATCTGACCGTCCTGCACCCGTCTCGGTTCGGAGTGCGCCGGGTACCGCCCGGACTGGTGCCCGACGGGCCGATCTGCCACTGTGACCTGATCCGGGAATTCGTTCGCGGTTGGAACTTTTTACCCGCGGGTAGCGTTGACAGGTAGAGACGAGACACGGGAGGTGGAGTTCTCATGGCTGAGCGGACATTGCGCGGCGCCCGACTGGGGGGCCAGTCGTTCGAGGACGAGCGCGGCATCGAGTTCGCGGCCCGGCAGCAGGTGGGCTACCGCTGCCCCCAGGGCCACGACTTCGAGATCACCATGTCGGTCGAGGCCGAGGTCCCGGCGATCTGGGAGTGCCCGCGGTGCGGTCTCGAGGCCGAGAGCACGGCCGGCATCGAGCGCGAGGTCAAGGTCGAGAAGCCTCAGCGCACCCACTGGGACATGCTGCTGGAGCGGCGCTCCGAGAAGGAGCTCGAGGAGATCCTCACCGAGCGTCTCGAGCTGCTCCGCGGCGGCGAGATCGGCCCCGCGCACCTGCACCGCGCCAACGCGCGCAAGAAGAAGCCGGCGAAGGCCTGACCCTCAGGCGTCGCCCTCGTCGACCCCGTCGACGTGCTGATCGACCACCTCGCCCTGGACCACCGTCGGTCCGGGGCGAGATGCATTTCCGGGCCCACCGGGACCCGCGGTCGTCGGGAAGCCCGCGTGCCGCGCGACCCGCTGGCCGGCGTACGCGACCAGCAACCCGCGGAACAGCGGGCGGGTCAGGGGGAAGATCAGCAGCACGCCGAGGGCATCGGTGACGAAGCCCGGGCTGAGCATCAGCGCGCCCCCCAGCACGACCAGGGCGCCGTCGGCGAGCTCCCGGTGCGGCAACCGGCCGGCCTCGACGCGCTCGCGCAGCAGGCGCCACGCGCGGCGTCCCTCGCGCTTGATCAGCCACGCCCCGATGATGCTGTCGAGCACCAGCAGCAGGATCGTCCACCACGGACCGATCACCTGGCCGACCTGGATCAGGACGACGATCTCGAGGACCGGGAGCACCACGAAGACCAGGAAGAGCAGCACCGCCGCGCGGCGGCTGCGCCGGCGTGCCCGGGCGAGGTCGGCGTCCGTGGCTCCGCTCATCGCCGCACCGCCTGCGCCCAGCGCTCGCGCAGCCCCCAGGCGGTGATGCGCTGCAGCGACTCCAGCGCGACCTGGCCGCTCATCTTCGACTCGCCGCGCACCCGCTCGACGAACTCGATCGGAACCTCGCGAACCGTCAGGCCCGCCCGCAGGGTGCGGGTGACCAGGTCGGTCTGGAAGACGTAGCCGGCCGAGCGCACGCTCTCGAGGTGCAGCTTCTCCAGCGTGGTGCGGCGGAACAGGCGGTAGCCGGCGGTCGCGTCCCGGACGTCGATGCCGAGCAGCAGCCGGACGTAGAGGTTGCCGCCGCGCGAGAGCAGCTCGCGTCGCCACGGCCAGTTGACCACGGAGCCGCCCGGCACCCAGCGCGAGCCGATGACCAGGTCGGCGTCCAGCAGGGCCCCCAGCAGCCGCTGCAGCTGCTCGGGCTGGTGGGAGCCGTCGGCGTCCATCTCCCCCACCACGTCGTACCCGTGGTCGAGCGCCCACGCGAAGCCGGCGAGGTACGCCGCACCCAGGCCGCCCTTGGCGGTCCGGTGCAGGACGTGCACGGCCGGGTCCGCGGCGGCGAGGCCGTCCGCGACGGCGCCGGTGCCGTCCGGGGAGCCGTCGTCGACGACGAGCACGTCGACGGCCGGCTGGGACGCACGGAGGCGACCCACGATCCAGGCGATGTTGTCCGCCTCGTTGTAGGTGGGGACGACCATCACGACACGTCCGAGGTCGGGCGTGTGGTCAACTGGCATCGCTGGTCTCCTTCACCGGGGCCGGCACGGGCCCGGCGGGCTCCTTCTCCCCTCGACGGTACGCGACCACGCCAGTGGCGATGGCAGCCAGGGCGACCAGCGCCAGCAGGCGGGTCGGCCACGGTCCGAGCCACATCGCCGGGGTCAGGCCGGTGGCGAGGCCGACCTCCTCGACCAGCACGGCCGGCTCGCGGACCGGTGCGGTGTCGACGACCGATCCGTCGGGACGGATCACCCCGCTGCGGCCGTTGGTCGAGGCGACGGTCAGCCACCGGCCGGTCTCTATCGCCCGCAACCGGGTGATCGCGAACTGCTGCTCGATCTGGTGGGTGAAGATGAAGCTGGCGTTGCTCGTCTGCACCGCGAGCAGCTCGGCGCCCGCGCGCACCTGCGGGGGCATCACGTCGTCGTAGGCGACGTCGAAGCAGATGGCGTCGGCGAGGCGGACCCCGGCCACGCGCAACGGCTCGGTGCGGGTCCCGCTCCTCATGTCGCGCGAGATCAGCGCGAGCTGGCCGAACTCGGGGTTCCAGATGTCGCGGTAGGGGATGTACTCGCCGTAGGGCACCGGGTGGTGCTTGGTGTACCGGTCCCCCGGTCCGGACCCGGGGCTCCACACGATGCCCTGGTTGAGCACGTGGTCGGGGCCGTCGGAGACGATGCCGCCGACCACGACCGGCACGTCGATCGCGGAGACGGCCTGGCGGATCCCGCTGTTGACGGGCGCGTCGTCGAACGGGTCGACAGCGGTGGAGTTCTCCGGCCACAGCACGAAGTCGGGCGCGGGCGCCCGGCCCGCGGCGACGTCGTCGGCGAGCTGCACGGTCGCGGCCACGTGGTTCTCGGTCACCCCGCGCGGGTCCCACAGGATGTCGTTGCCCGGCCCGGGCACGTTGCCCTGCACGACGGCCACCGTGGTGGTCCCGGTCTCCTCGACGGTGAACGGCACGACGGCGGGCACCACCAGCGTTGCGCCCACGCCGACCAGCGCCGCCGAGGCCGGCAGGGTGCGTTCCTCCACCGCGCGGGCGAGCAGGAACCCCAGCAGGGCCAGCAGGAAGGACAGCCCGGTCATCCCGACGTACGCCACGGCGGGCGCGACGGGCGTGTCGACGGCGGCAAAGGAGAGCCGGCCCCACGGCATGCCGCTGAACGGCCAGCCGCTGCGCGCGGTCTCCATGGTCGCCCACGCCGCGGCGAGCCACACCGGCCACCCCGGCAGCCGGCGCAGGACCGGGACGGCGAGGCCGAGCAGCCCGTAGAACGCTGCCTCGACGCTGGACAGGGCCAGCCAGGCGTCGGGCCCGATGGAGCCGCGCATCCACTCGATGTGGGTGAAGTAGAAGGCGATGCCGAAGAGCAGCCCGACCAGGCCGGAGCGTCGTACCGACAGCCCGGAGGTGGCCAGCGCGAAAGTCGCGACGCCGATCGGCAGCAGCCAGGCCCACGCGATCGGCTCGAAGGCCGCGGTGAGGAGGACACCCCCGACGACCGCGAGGACCGAGCGCTTCAGCACGCGCCGAGCCTAGAGGGTCGGTCCTTGCAGGCACGAAAGGGTTCGAGCCGCCTTCGGACCGTCCCGACATCCGACCGGCTGCCGACGCCCGGACGTTGTCTAGGGAGACCCGAACCCTTCCGGTCCGCCCTCGAGGAGCGAACCGACCTCCGCGAACCGTGTCCAGGCGGAGCTGGTGCTACTCCCCCGACGTAACGGCCACTCGGACGTCGGTCCGCCTGCCACGACCTGCACGGGCGAACGCCTCCGTACTTTGGTCAGCCTGACCCGCGCTGTCAACCGGCTCCTGACCTGCACAAACGCGCGTCTTCGCAGGTCAGGAACACCTCGCCGAAACGAAAAAAACTGCAGAATCCGGGACCTTGTCCGGCGTGTCGGCTTGCGTCGGAGCGGTGCTGTGCCGCGCGGTCAGCTGACCGGGCGGTTCTCGTAGTAGGTGGAGAGCACGATCGTGGTCCGCGTCGACACGTTCGCGGCCGTGCGGATGCGGCCGAGCAGGCCCTCCATGTCCGCCGGCGATGCGGTGCGCACCTTGAGGACGTAGGACTCCTCGCCGGCCACCGACCAGCACGACTCGATCTCGGGCATGTCCACCAGGCGGTCGGGGCAGTCGTCGGGCTGGGAGGGGTCGATCGGACGGATCGCGATGAAGGCCGTCAGCGGGAGCCCGATCTCGGCGTAGTTCACGGTGGCGCCGTAACCGAGGATCAGGCCGCGCTGCTCGAGTCGCTTGACCCGCTGGTGCACGGCCGAGGTGGAGAGCCCCGTCGCCCGCCCGAGATCGGTGTAGGACATCCGCCCGTCCTTGGCCAGGAGCTCCAGGATCTGCCGGTCGGTCGCCTCGACCGCTGGATTGCTGCTCTGACTCACACGGCCACCCTAGTGGGCCGGAGCCGCTCGTGCCGTGATGTCTCGCCGCGGCGCCACGCCCTAGTCTGGCCGGGTGACGGACCGCCTGCTGCTCCTCGACACCGCCAGCCTCTACTTCCGTGCCTTCTTCGGCTCGCCGGAGATCCTGTCCCCCGGTGGGACGAACGTGAACGCGGTGCGCGGGCTGCTGGGCTACATCGCCCAGCTCGTGGAGCAGTACGAGCCCAGCCACCTGGTCTGCTGCTGGGACGACGACTGGCGCCCGCAGTGGCGCGTCGACCTGATCCCGACCTACAAGGCGCACCGCGTGGTCGAGGAGGTCGCCGGCGCCCCGGACGTCGAGGAGGTTCCCGATCCGCTCGAGCTCCAGGTGCCGGTCATCCGCGACGTGCTCGGCGCGTTCGGCATCGCCGTGGTGGGCGCCCCCGGCTACGAGGCCGACGACGTCATCGGCACCCTGGCCACCGGCGCCGGCATGCCGGTCGACATCGTCACCGGCGACCGTGACCTCTTCCAGCTCGTCGACGACGCGGCCGGGGTGCGGGTCCTCTACGTCGGACGTGGGGTGGGCCGCCACGAGCGGGTCGACGAGGAGTGGGTGCTCGGCAAGTACGGCGTGCGCGCCGACCAGTACGCCGACTTCGCGACCCTGCGCGGCGACGCCTCCGACGGCCTGCCGGGCGTGAAGGGGGTCGGCGAGAAGACCGCCGCCAGCCTCTTGCAGAAGTACGACGACATCCCCGGCATCCTCGCCGCGGTCGAGGACCCCGCCAGCGACCTCGGCCCCGGCCCGCGCACCAGGATCCGCGACGCCGCGGCGTACCTGGAGGTGGCGCCGACCGTGGTCGCGGTGGCTCGCGACATCGACCTGCCGCGCGACGGCTTCGACCTCCCCCGCAGCCCTCGCGACCCGGAGCGCCTCGACGCCCTCGTCGAGGAGTGGGGCCTGTCCAGCCCGGTCGCCCGGCTCACCGAGGTGCTGGCCCGGCCCTAGTCCGAGGCGACGATCCCGCGGCGCAGCAGCTTCACCAGCGCCCGGGCGTTGTCACGCACCGGTGTGCCGGCCGCGGCGTCGGCGATCTGGCCGGCGAAGTCGATCAGCTGCTTCATCTGGCGGACGAAGTCGCCGGCCGTCTGGTCGTTGCGGGTGATCACCTCGTCGAGGTCATGGCCCTCCGCCCACCGGTACGCCGTCCACGCGAACCCGGGGTCCGGGCGACGCAGGAAGTCGAGCCGGTGCTCGCGCTCCAGCCGCTCGAGGTCGGCCCAGACCCGGATCATCTCGTCGATGGTCAGCGAGATCGCGCCACCCGGCACGGCCGGCGGTGCGTCCTCGGGACGCCGGGCCTCGTAGACCAGCGCGGAGAGCACCGCACCGAGCTGGGACGGCGACAGGTCGTCCCACAGCCCGCGGCGCAGCGACTCGGCCGCGACGAGGTCGAGGTCCGAGTAGATCCGCATCAGGCCGCGACCGCGGTCGCTCACCTCGTCCTCGTGGAGGTACTCCAGCGCCTCGAGCACCTCGCACACCCGGTCGAAGGTGCGGGCGACGGTGTTGGTCCGCCGCTCGATGCGCTGGGCGAGCGTCTGCGTGTCCTTCTCGAGCTTCGCGTGCCGCTCCGCCCACCGCGCGTGGTCCTCGCGCTCGGCGCAGCCGTGGCAGGGGTGCTCACGCACCTGGGCCCGGAGGGAGGAGATCTCGCGGGCGGTCTCGGCGTCCACGGGGCCACGCTCGGCACGGGGCCGGGTCACCGACGGCGGAAGTGCGCGCACAGCCTCGCGGACCGCCTGCGCGATGTCCTTGCGCTGGTGCGGGTTGCGGGCATCGATCTTGCGCGGCAACCGGATTCGGGCGACCGGCTCGACCGGGGTCGGGAAGTCCATCATCGCCAGCCGGCGGCCCTGGCGCTCCGCGGTGATGACCAGCGGCCGGTGCCCGCCCTCGGACAGGCCGGGATCGACGATGACGGCCGGGCCGGCGAACTTGCCGACCGGTACGACGATGACGTCGCCGGGGCGCAGCCGCTCCAGCGAGGCCTCCGCCTCGCTGCGCCGGTCCTGGCGGCGGACCTTGCTCGCCTCCTTCTCCAGCTCGGAGATCCGGCGCCGCAGCCCGGCGTACTCCATGAAGTCACCGAGGTGGCACTGGGCCGCCTCGGCGTAGCCGGCGAGCGCGTCCTCCGCCTTGCGCAGCTGCCGGGCCAGTCCGACGACGGCGCGGTCGGCCTGGAACTGCGCGAACGACTGCTCCAGCAGCTCGCGCGAGCGGTGCCGGCCGTAGGAGTGCACGAGGTTGACGGCCATGTTGTAGGACGGCCGGAAGCTCGAGCGCAGCGGGTAGGTGCGGGTCGAGGCCAGTCCGGCGAGCTCGCGCGGGTTCATCCCCGGCTGCCACAGCACGACGGCGTGGCCCTCGACGTCGAGGCCGCGGCGACCGGCCCGGCCGGTGAGCTGGGTGTACTCCCCTGGCGTGATGTCGGCGTGGGTCTCGCCGTTCCACTTGCTCAGCTTCTCCAGCACCACCGTGCGGGCCGGCATGTTGATGCCCAGCGCCAGGGTCTCGGTCGCGAAGACGATCTTGATCAGCCCGCGCAGGTAGAGCTCCTCGACGCACTCCTTGAACGCGGGCAGCATCCCGGCGTGGTGGGCGGCGATGCCGCGCGAGGCGGCGTCGAGGAAGTCGTGGTAGCCCAGCACGTGGAGGTCGTCGGAGGGCAGGCCGCCGAGGGTGCGCTCGACGTAGTCGATCACCTCGTCGCGCTCGTCGGCGTCGGTGAGCCGCAGGTTGGCGTCGAGGCACTGCTGCACCGCCGCGTCGCAGCCGGCCCGGCTGAAGATGAAGTCGATGGCCGGCAGCAGGTTCTTGCGCTGCAGCTGGTCGATGACGTCGATGCGCGACGGGATCCAGATCCGGCGGCCGTTGCCGACGGCGCGGGGGTTCTTCGACGACCCGGGCTTGCCCTTGCGCGGGGAGCGGCGATCACGCATGAGCCGGCTGCTGGCCCAGTCGTCGCGGGCCAGCTTCATCAGCTCGTCGTTGACCGGCGCGCCCTCGCGCACGAACCCGGCGGCGGCGTCGACGTCGGAGGAGGCGAACAGGTCGAGCAGACGACGACCGACCATGACGTGCTGGAACAGCGGCACCGGGCGACGCTCGGCGACGATGGTCCGGGTCGTGCCGCGCACGGTCTCGAGCCACTCGCCGAACTCCTCGGCGTTGGAGACGGTCGCGGACAACGAGACCACCGAGACCGACTCGGGGAGGTGGATGATGACCTCCTCCCACACCGCGCCGCGGGCGCGGTCGGCGAGGTAGTGCACCTCGTCCATCACCACGAACCCGAGGCCGGTGAGGGTCTGCGAGCGGGCGTAGAGCATGTTCCGCAGCACCTCGGTCGTCATCACGACCACGGGCGCCTCGCCGTTGACGCTGGTGTCGCCGGTGAGCAGGCCGACCCGGTCGGCGCCGTAGCGGTCGACGAGGTCGCTGTACTTCTGGTTGGACAGCGCCTTGATCGGCGTGGTGTAGAAGCACTTGCGCCCGGTCTCGAGCGCCAGGTGCACCGCGAACTCGCCGACCACCGTCTTGCCGGCACCGGTCGGGGCCGCCACGAGCACGCCGTCGCCGTCCTCGACCGCCTTGCAGCCCTCGACCTGGAAGTCGTCGAGCGGGAAGGGGTAGCCGGCCCGGAAGTCGCGGAAGACCGGGTGCGCCTTGTCCCGCTGGTACGACGCGTAGCGCTCCGCGGCGGTGGGCCCGTCGTGCTCCGGGGTGGTCATGCGCGCACCGCCAGGGCGCCGGGGACCGCCTCGACGCTGAGCGGGAGCGCGCCGAAGCGCTCGCCGTCGGCGTACCCGACGATGCCCGAGCAGGCCACCGTCACCCGCTTGACGCGGTGGTGCTCGTACTGCGGATGGGTCACGTGGCTCCCGTCGTAGAGCTTGGGGAAGGTGCGGACCAGCTCCAGCCGGCTGACCGGCTTGATCAGCACCACGTCGAGCAGGCCGTCGTCGAGCTCGGCACCGTGGGTGATGCGCAGGCCGCCGCCGAAGGACGGGCCGTTGCCGATCGCGACCAGCATGGCGTCGAGGGTCCGCTCCTGCCCGTCGAGCTCGAGGACGTACCTCAGCGGCTGGAAGACGCGCAGCTCGGCGAGCGTGGCGAGGTTGTAGCGCATCTGGCCGCGTGGCCAGCGCATCCGGTTGGCACGCTCGTTGACGACGGCGTCGAATCCGGCCGCGAGCACGCCACCGAAGTAGCGCTCGCCGACCCGGGCGACGTCGACGGTGCGGACCGACCCGTTGATGATCCGCGACGCCGCGGCCGCACCGTCGCGCAGCGGCAGGTCGAAGTAGCGCGCGAAGTCGTTGCCGGTGCCGGCGGGCAGGATGCCGAGCGGGACGTCCGTCCCGGCCAGGGCCTGGATCGCGGCGTTGACCATCCCGTCCCCGCCGCACACGACGAGCACGTCCGGGCGCTCGGCCGCCGCGACGCGCGCCAGGTCGACGGCGTCCTCGGCGTTGCGGCTGGTCAGCGTGGTCGTGTGCCAGCCCGCGCCGTGGAAGCGCGGCAGCGCCTCGTCACGCATCCGGGCGGCGCGACCCTTGCCCGAGGTCGGGTTGGTCAGGACGACGACACGCGGCACGGGGCCAGCCTAGTCAGGGCCTCACAGGTCCAGCGGGCTCGCCTCGTCGGGCGACAGGCCGGCGTTGGGCGAGCGGCCCGCACGGCGGCGGTCGTTGAGCCGGGCGATGACCTCGGAGATGAGGAAGAGCACCACCATCGGCACTGCCATGAAGGTCATGGTGAACGGGTCGCCGGACGGGGTCATCACGGCGGCGAAGATGAAGCAGCCGATGATCATCCACGGCCGGTGCGCACCGAGGGTCTTGCCCCGGAGCACGCCCGCCATGTTGAGCAGCACCACGAACACCGGGATCTCGAACGCGATCCCGAAGCCGAGCAGGGTGCGGCTGAAGAAGGTCAGGTAGTCGTTGAACTCGACGAGGTTGGTGAGCTCGTCGGGGTTGAGCCCGATCAGGATCTCGAGGCCCTTGGGCAGGGTCACGTAGCCGAGCAGGATGCCAGCGACGAACAGCGGCCCCGCGACGGCGGCGAAGATGCCGGTCCACTTCTTCTCGTGCCGGTGCAGCCCGGGCAGCACGAACGCCCAGATCTGGTAGAGCCAGACCGGGCTGGACCCGATGATCGCGGCGAGGCCGCACAGCTTCAGGTAGAGCAGGAAGCCGCCGGCGGCGCCCGAGGTGGTCGCCTCGGTGGAGCCCGCCTCCAGCTGCTCCTGCGCCGCGAGGTAGGGGTCGAGGACCAGCTGGAACAGCGGGTCGAAGAAGAACAGCGCGATGCCGAAGGCCAGCAGGACGGCCAGGCCGGACTTCAGGATGCGTGCACGCAGCTCCCGCAGGTGGTCCGACAGCGCCATCCGCCCGTCCTCACCGATCGGGTGGACCGGCTTCCCGACGAGGAGTCGCGCGACTCCGGCAATGCTCATTCAGGTGGACAATCAGGTCGACACACGGGTGGGCAGGCTCGCGTCGAGGGTCAGGCGTTCTTCTCGCGGTGCTCGTCGACGATCTCGCCCTCGGCGACGTCCTCGTCGGCCGGGGTGAGCTCACCAGTGGCCGGCGGCGTGGCGGGCTTCTTCTCGTCGTCGCGCAGGCCCTTGGTCTCGGCCTTGAAGATCCGCAGCGCCTGGCCGGTGCCGCGAGCGAGGTCGGGGAGCTTGGCCGCACCGAAGACGAGGATCACGATGGCCAGGATGATGAGCCACTCGGCTCCCTGGGGCATTCCGATCAGGGCAGACATCGGGAGACCAACTCTCACTTCTCAGGTACGGCGGACCTCACCATGCTAGCGCGCCGGCACTGCCCGTCTCGGCTCAGCGGTACAGCTGCAGCGTTTCCCGGGCACTGTCCCTGAAGGAACCTGCCAGGTCTTCGGGAGCCACCACCTCGGCGTACGGCGCGAGGCGGAGCAGCAACCGGGTCACCCACCGCCGGTCGACCACCACCAGGTCGACCTCCGCGCTGCCGTCGTCGGCGACCCGCACGTCGCGCACCGGGTAGTACTCCGTGGCCCACAGCGCCTCCGGGCCCAGCCGCAGGGTCGCGACCACGTGGTCAGGCCCGTCGACGTCGGCGAACAGCCCGCCGCTCAGGTCTCGCGGCGGGCGCGGGTCGGTGGCCGTCGGGGTGTCGAGCACGTCGAGCTTGGTGATCCGGTCCAGCCGGAACAGCCGCTCCCCCTCCGCGCGGTGGCACCAGGCGTCGAGGTAGCTGAACACGCCGTGGTTGACCACCCCGCACGGATCGACCACCCGCTCGGACTCCTCGTCGCGCGAGGGCACGTAGTAGGTCAGCCGCACCTGCCGCCCGGCCGCCACCGCCTCGTCCAGCGCCCGCTTGCGGTCGGCCACCACCACCTGCTGCACGTCGCGCGGCGAGGGCGTCACGTCCACATGGGCCGCCGGCGCGGTCGCCGCGGCACCCTCCAGCTTCTCCAGCACCCGCGCCACCAGCGTCCGGGTCTCCCCCTGCGAGGTGTCGCGCAGCATCCGCAGCGCCACGATGATCGCCGACGCCTCCACCGCGGTCAGCTTGAGCGGCTTCGCGAGGTAGTCGGCGTTCTCCACCCGGATCACGCCCTCGGAGATCACCCCGCCCCCCTCGGACTGGATGGCGTCGAGGTCCACGTCGATCAGGTCACCCGGCAACCCGCCCGGCAGCCCGCACATGAACAGCACCTTCAGGTCCCGCAGCACCTGGTCCGACGTCGTCCCCAGCAACCGCGCCGCCTCGTCGAGCCGCACCCCGTCGCGGTGGTGGAGGAACGGCACCAGCGTCAGCAGCCGCGCGACCTGGTCGCGGGCTCCGGACGGGGCGGGGGTGGCGCGGCTCATCGGGGGGCTCCGGGGGGTTGCGGTTTGGTCCCAAACCGCAGGTCTCCACGGCGTGTCGCTGCAGTTTGTGACCAATCGTGAGGGGTTCGGGGCGGAGGTGGGCCGATCCAGCCCCTCGGCGAGCTGGACGGCGTGGGAGCCACCGCGCCACGGCCGGCAATGCGTCGATTGGGCAAGAACGGCAGTTCCGTACGGCGTGTCGTTGCGGTTTGGGACCAAACCGCAGCCCCCGACCCCCTCATCCGGCCACCCTCTCCAGCCGCTGGACGACCCGCTCCCSCMCCGCCACCGGCTCGAGCAGCACGACGTCGGCGCCGTGGGCGAGCACGTCGTCGGCCAGGCCCATGGTGGAGCGGACCAGCTCCACCCGGTCCCAGCGGGTGCGGTCGTCGGGGCCGTCGACGCCGACGTCGACCCGGGTGGCGGCGCGGCGGAAGGTGTGGCCGGTGCCCTCGCGGACCAGCAGCACGGCGTGCTCGGTGGCCGACGGCGGGGCGAGGCGGCGGGCGATGTCGCGGACGTCGGTGTCGGTCGGCACGTCGTACGCACCGGGCGGACCGACGAGGCGGACCTCCCCCTGGACCCGGGAGAGCCGGAACACGCGCTCGTCGGCGCGGTCGAGGTCGTAGCCGACGAGGTACCAGCGGCCCGAGTAGCGCACGACGCCCCACGGCTGGACGTGCCGGGTGCGCGGCGCGTCGTCACCAGGGCGGCGGTACTCGAACTCGATCTCGTTGCGCTCGCACACCGCCAGCCAGCAGCGGTCGAAGCCGGGCTCCTCGGCGGTCAGCAGCGGCTGCGCGATGTCGAGGGCGTCGAGGTCGACGTCGATGCCGGCGGCGGAGAGCTTGCGTACGGCGTCCGAGGTCGCCTGCGCCATCGTGGCGTGCTGCCAGACCCGGGAGGCGAGGCCGACGACCGCGGCCTCCTCGTTGGTCAGCTCCACGTCGGGCAGCGCGAACGCCTCGGGCGGGATCCGGTAACCGACCTCGTCGTCGAAGAGGGGGTCGATCGGGGCGATGTCGATCGGGACGCCCAGGCTGCGCAGCTCGTCCTTGTCGCGCTCGAACATCTTCTCGAAGGCGTCCGGGCGCGAGTCCGGGTAGAGCAGCTCCCGGATCCGCTCCTTCGCGATGGGGCGGCGCTGCACGAGCAGCATGATGAGGAGGTTCAGCAGCCGCTCGCTCTTGGGTGCGGGCATGTCCCGATTCTGCCCCTTGCGCTTTACTCCGCGGGAGTGCCGGACGACGACGCGCCGTCGCCCGGGTCGGCAGAACCGGTCGGCTCGGGCTCGGGCTCCGGTGCCGGCTCCACGTCGGCGACGTCGAGGATGTCGACGACGAAGTACAGCGTGGAGTTGGCGGGGATGTCCTCGCCCTGCGCCTTGTTGCCGTAACCCAGCTTCGGCGGGATCTGCAGCAGCACGCGGCTGCCGACCGGGAGGCCGACCAGGCCCTGCGACCAGCCCTTGACGACCGAGGCGTTCGGGCCGCCGACGACGGCCTCGAGGGCGCGACCCTCGCTGAAGCTCTCGTCGAACGGCTTCTTGCCCTTCGGGATCTGGCCGAGGTAGCTGGCGAGGATCTTCTGGCCCTTCTTCACCACCGGGCCGGTGCCCTTGACCAGGGTCGCGACCTGGAGCTTGCCGCTCGGCGCCGGGGCACCCTTGAAGTCGAGGCTGGCCGGGACGCCGTCCTTCTCCACGATCTTCGGCGCCCACGCCGGCGCCTTGCCGGCCGCGCCAGCGGGCTCGGCGACGCCGGTGACGTCGACGACGATGAGCAGGCCGTCCTCGTTGCCGATGTCCATCGAGGCCATCGCCTGCTGCACGGTGCCGTTGCCGAGGTAGTCCTCCAGCAGGGTGTCGCTGCCCACGGTCACCGCGACCCGGGCGCCGACCTTCGTGCCGGGCTCGATCTCGACGGCCTGGGTCAGGATGTCGGCGACGCTCTGCGGCTCGGCGTCCTCGCCGACCTTGACCAGCGAGCCGACGTTGTAGTCGTTGCCCTCGTCGTCGGGGTACGTCGTGTAGTTGACCTTGTGCGTGAAGCCGTTCACGACGGTGAAATTGATCTGCGCGACGTCGCCCTTCTCGAGCTCCACGCCGTCGCCCTCGGCGATGACCCTGGTCTGCGCCTTGCCGGCCTCGAGCGTGCCCTTCCAGTCGATCTCCGGGGCGGAGCCGGACTGCCCGCTCACGGTGACGGCGTCGAAGCCCTCGAGGGTCGAGTCGTCGCTCCCGCACGCAGCCAGCGCCAGCGAGGCGGGCAGCAGGGAGGTGACGAGCAGGGTTGCGGGTCGGGGCAGGCGCTTCAGCACGCGCAAACCTTACCGACTCGCCCTGACGGTGGGGCCCGGGTGGGCTACATGCCGTCGATCAGGCGCTGCACGCGCTCGTCGTACGCCCGGAAGGGGTCCTTGCACAGCACGGTGCGTTGCGCCTGGTCGTTGAGCTTGAGGTGCACCCAGTCGACGGTGAAGTCGCGGCGCCGCTCCTGGGCCCGGCGGATGAACTCGCCGCGTAGGCGGGCGCGGGTGTTCTGCGGCGGGACCGACTTGGCCTGGAAGATCCGCAGGTCGGTGGTGGCCCGGGTGACGGCACCGCGCTTCTCCAGCAGGTAGTAGAGGCCCCGGCCGCGGTGGATGTCGTGGTAGGCGAGGTCGAGCTGCGCGATGCGCGGGTGGCTCATCGGCAGGCCGTGCTTGGCGCGGTACCGGTCGATCAGCTTCCACTTGATCACCCAGTCGATCTCGCGGTCGACCAGTCCGAGGTCGTCGGACTCGACGGCCTTGAGGGTGCGCTCCCACAGGTCGAGGGCCCGCTCGATGACCGGTGTGGCGATGCCGCGGCGGTCGACGAAGTCGCGGGCCTTGGTCAGGTACTCCGCCTGGATCTCCAGGGCGCTGGCCTCGCGGCCGTTGGCCAGGCGCACCTTGCGACGGCCGGTGACGTCGTGGGAGATCTCGCGGATCGCGCGGATGGGGTTCTCCATGGTGAGGTCGCGCATCACCACGCCCTCCTCGATCATCCGCAGCACCAGGTCGCAGGAGGCGACCTTGAGCAGCGTCGTCGTCTCGCTCATGTTCGAGTCGCCGACGATGACGTGGAGGCGGCGGTACTTCTCTGCGTCCGCGTGCGGCTCGTCGCGGGTGTTGATGATCGGGCGGCTGCGGGTGGTGGCGCTGGAGACGCCTTCCCAGATGTGCTCGGCGCGCTGGCTGACGGCGTAGCTGGTGCCGCGCGGGGTCTGGGTGACCTTCCCGGCACCGACGATGATCTGCCGGGTCACCAGGAAGGGGATGAGCACGTCGGCCAGCCGGCTGAACTCCCCCGCCCGACTGACGAGGTAGTTCTCGTGGCAGCCGTAGGAGTTGCCGGCGGAGTCGGTGTTGTTCTTGAACAGGTAGATCTCGCCGGCGATGCCCTCGTCGTGCAGCCGCTGCTCGGCGTCGAGCAGCAGGCCCTCGAGGACCCGCTCCCCCGCCTTGTCGTGGGTGACGAGGTCGACGATGTCGTCGCACTCGGGCGTGGCGTACTCCGGGTGGCTGCCCACGTCGAGGTAGAGCCGGGCGCCGTTGCGGAGGAAGACGTTGCTCGACCGCCCCCAGCTGACGACCTTGCGGAACAGGTAGCGGGCGACCTCGTCCGGGCTGAGCCGGCGCTGGCCCCGGAACGTGCACGTGACGCCGTACTCGTTCTCGATCCCGAAGATTCGGCGGTCCATGTAGGCACATTACTGGCCGGGGCGGTATCGGGTACCGGACGCGCATGAACAGTCCCGAGAACTTCGACGCCCGCACCGCCGACGGCACTGCTGACGGTGCCGCCGCTCGGCCCGCGGACAGCCGGTCCGTGTGGTTCGGCCACCCCCGGCCTGGCCCCTTCCCCGCACCCCCGGAGCGCACCACCTGCGACGTCGCGGTCGTCGGCGGCGGCCTGGCCGGCCTCGTCACCGCCCTCCTGCTCGCCCGTGCCGGGAAGTCGGTCAGCCTGCTGGAGGCCCGACAGATCGGCGTCGGCACCTCGGGGCACACCACCGGGAAGGTGAGCTTGCTTCAGGGCACGAAGCTGAGCCGGGTGCTGCGCTCGAACCCGCCGTCGGCGGCGAGGAAGTACGTCGAGGCGGGCCGTGAGGGCCAGGCCTGGCTGCGCCGGTACTGCGAGGAGCGCGGCCTGCTCGTGCACGAGGGCCACGCGACGACGTACGCGACGACGAAGGTGGGCGAGGCCAAGGCCAAGGCCGAGCTCGCCGCCGCCCGGCTGGCCGGCCTCGACGTGACCTGGACCGAGGAGACCGAGCTGCCGTTCGAGGTGCGCGGCGCCGTGCGGCTCGAGGACCAGATCAGCATCGACGCGATGGAGGTCCTCGCTGCGCTTGCTGCCGACGTCGTGGCCGCCGGCGGCGGGGTGCACGAGGGCGCCCGGGTGCGCTCGGTACGCCGCGACGGCGAGCGGGTCAGGCTGGAGGTCGAGTCCGGCGCCGTGGTCGACGCCGGAACCGTCGTGCTCGCCACCAACCAGCCGATCCTCGACCGTGGTGCCTTCTTCGCCCGCCTCCAGCCGTCGCGGTCCTACGCCGCGACCCTGGTCTCGCCGTGGACGCCCGAGGGCCTCCACCTCTCGTCGGACCGCCAGACCCGGTCGCTGCGCTCCGTCATCGACCCGGTCGACGGCAAGGAGCTGCTCATGGTCGGCGGCGGCGGCCACGTGACCGGCCGCAGCACGCCGGCCGACCGCGTCGACGAGCTTCTCGACTGGGCGCGGGAGACCTTCTCCGGCTCCGAGCTGCGCCACGTCTGGTCCGCGCAGGACCAGTCGCCGGCTGCAGGCCTGCCGTACGTCGGCCCGCTGCTCCCCCGCGACCACCACATCCACGTCGTCACCGGCTTCGACAAGTGGGGCATGAGCACATCCCCCGCCGCAGCGCTGCTCCTCGCTGCCGACATCCTCGGCGGCAACGTCCCGCACTGGGGCTCGGCGCTGCGCACCTGGGCCCCGCGCGAGGTCCTCGGCGCCGGCCGAGCCGCGATGTACAACGCCGAGGTCGGCTGGCACATGGCCTGCGGCCTCGCCTCCCGCCCCTTCCGCAAGGACCAGCCGCCCCTGTGCACCCACCTCGGCGGTGTCCTGCAGTGGAACGACGCCGACCGGTCCTGGGACTGCCCCCTGCACGGCTCGCGCTTCCGGGCTGACGGGGAGGTTCTGGAGGGGCCGGCGACGAAGCCGTTGGGGTAGGCCTAGGGTGCTGCGGTTTGGTCCCAAACCGCAGGAAACCGGCTCCGGATCATGCAGTTCGTGACCAAACGACGGGGGTGGTGGACCGGTACCACCGGTTCATCACCCGCTCGCGGCCGTCTGGTCCGTAGAGGGAGTCGCGCACGAGGTTGCGCCACGCCAGGAGTCGGCGGGCCTGCTGCGAGCGACCGAGCAGCCGGTCCAGCTCGTTCATCACGGACGCCGCATGGTTGAGCAGGTCGTCGAGGGTGTAGCCGCGACGGGCGTACCCGTGGTTCACCAGCGCCCGTTCCCGACGCAGGTCGTGACGGTGCACCTTCGGCGTCCGGTGCCCGGCACCGTCGTACTCGTGGACCTGCTTCGTCCCGGACACGATCAGGTCGGCTCGGGCGATGAAGCGGCCGGCGTCGTCGTGGAGGTCGACCTGCGACTCGGTGGCCACCTCCATGGACTCGTGGAACCGACGCAGCAATGTCTCGCCCGCCGACTCGGAGCGTGCGTCGCGGCTGAGCCAGACCTTACGGAGGAGACGAGTGCCCGGCCGCCGCGACGCCAGTACCTCGTCGATGGCCCCCTCGTCGAGGTGGCCGAGACGGGCGGCGGAGTCGACCATGATGGCGAGGTCGAGCTCGCCGAGGTCGCGCGCGGCCCGGAGGAGGATCTCGGCAGGCGCGTCGACCGGCAGCCCGTGCACGACGCCGGTGCGTGCCTCGTGCGTCAGCCGCGAGCAGACCAGGCCGGGGCGTCGCGGGCGGTTCTCGCTGCGGACGGCCACGAAGAACGGCACCTGCTGCGGCAGTGCCGGCAGCTGCCACCCGAGCAACCTCGCCGCCGTCACGTGGGTGAAGACCGCGTCCTCAGGCAGCACCATCCGCAGCGCGCTCAGGTCGAGCAGGAAGTTCTCCCACGGCGACAGGTGGCGGGTCTCGACGCGGTAGAGCCCGTGCAGCACCCGCCAGTGCCCCGTCTGGCGCACCTGCCCGCGAATCGCCCCGTCGGGCCCGACTTCCATGGACGAACTGTCGACGGACGCGCATCCGGTTTCAACCCGCCGGCCCCCGGGCTGTGGATGGCCGCCGTACGACGTCGCTGACTCGCGCCCCGTGAGGCACCGATTGGGCAGGAACTGCAACTCCAGCCCCCAATTTGTTGCGGTTTGGGACCAAACCGCAATGCCCGGACCAGCCCGCAGCCCCAGCCCTACACCGGCGGCGCGACCGGCGGTTCCCCGTCTCCCGCACCAGGGGTGGGCGGGAGGTCCGTGGGCGTCTCCGAGGTGTGGCCAGCGGGGGCGGTCTGGGCCGGACCCCGCTCGCCCAGCAGCTCGTCGAGCCGGGCCGGGAGGATGCGGCGGAACTTGCGCGGCTGCACCCGGGTCCGGTCGAGCACGGCGACCTCGAGGTCCTCGACCGGGATGACCCGGTCCTGCACCTGGCCGCCGTCGGCGCTGTGGCCGAGCGCGGCGACGGCCACGCGCAGCGCGCTCGCGAGGTCGGCGCCCTCGGTGTAGTGCTCCTTGAGGTACGACGCCACGGTGTCCGCGTCCCCGCCCATGACCGCGAAGCCGTGCTCGTCGGCGACGCGGCCCTCGTAGGTGAGGCGGTAGATCTGGTCGTCGGCGGCGGTCTCACCGACCTCGGCGACGAAGATCTCGACCTCGTAGGGCTTCTCGCCGCCGGAGGAGAAGATCGTGCCGAGGGTCTGGGCGTAGGCGTTGGCCAGGCCGCGGCCGGTGACGTCGCGACGGTCGTAGGCGTAGCCGCGCATGTCGGCGAGCCGCACGCCGGCGATGCGGAGGTTCTCGAACTCGTTGTAGCGACCGACCGCGGCGAACGCGAGGCGGTCGTAGAGCTCGGAGACCTTGTGCAGGGCCTGCGAGGGGTTCTCGGTCACGAGGAGAACGCCGTCGGCGTACTGCACGGCGGCGAGGGACCGGCCACGGGCGATGCCCTTGCGGGCGAAGTCCGCCCGGTCCTTCATCAGCTGCTCGGGCGAGACGTAGAACGGGGTGCTCATGCCTGGGGCTCCTCTCCACTGCCGGGCAGCGGGGCGACGGGGCCGTCGGGCCGCGCCATCCGGGCGTCGACCATCTGGTCGGCCAGCGTGGACAGGGTCTCGTCGGGCAGCCGCTGGACGCCGTCGGCGGTGACGACCCACACGACCGGGAAGATCCGGCGGGTCAGGTCGGGGCCGCCGGTCGCGGAGTCGTCGTCCGCGGCGTCGTACAGCGCCTGCAGGCAGACGCGGACAGCGTCGTCCTGGCTGAGGTCGGGGCGG
>NZ_VLJQ01000013.1:59418-65588 GCF_007829375.1 Nocardioides sp. J9
CGTCGTAGCCGAAGATCCGGCCGATGCCCCGGTCGAGGTCGTAGCCGGCGAACATGGGTACGACGGCCAGGCCCTGCATCGCCATCCCGAGGTTCGCGCGGATCAGGGCCGAGAGCCGGTTCGCCTTGCCGTCCAGCGACAGGATCGTGCCCTCGATCTTCTCGTAGTGCTCGAGCTCGACCTGGAAGAGGCGGACCATCTCGACCGCGAGGCCGGCCGTGCCGGCGATCCCGACGAGGGAGTACTCGTCGGCCGGGAAGACCTTCTCGATGTCGCGCTGGGCGATGACGTTGCCCATCGTCGCGCGGCGGTCACCGGCCATGACCAGTCCGCCGGGGAAGGTAGCCGCGACGATCGTGGTGCCGTGCGGGGCGAGCTCGGCGGCGCTGCCGGCGGGCAGCGAGCGCCGTGCCGGCAGCAGGTCGGGGGCGTTCTCGGCGAGGAAGTCGCTGAAGGAGGAGGTGCCCGGGCGCAGGAAGGCGCCCGGGATGCGCGCGTCGCTCATCCGGGCCTACTCCCCGCCCTTCTGGATGAACGACTTCACGAAGTCCTCGGCGTTCGACTCGAGCACGTCGTCGATCTCGTCGAGGATCGCGTCCACGTCCTCGTCGAGTGCCTCCTTGCGCTCAGCGACGTCGGACTCGGCGACCGTCTCGGTCGCCTCCTCGGTCTCCTCCGCCTTGCGGGGCTGCTTCTGCTCCTGGGCCATGGCTCAACCCTATCCACTCACCGGCTGAGTGCGCGGACGAGTTGCTCAGCCGTCTCGCACGAGTCGATCAGCTCACCCACGTGGGCCCGGGTCCCGCGCATGGGGTCGATGGTCGGGACACGCTGCAGCGACTCGCGGCCGGGAAGGTCGAAGATCACCGAGTCCCACGACGCGGCGGCGATGTCGCTGGCGTACTTCTCCAGGCAGCGGCCGCGGAAGTACGCGCGGGTCTCCGCGGGCGGGTTGGTCATCGCCGCGTCGACCTCGTCGTCGGTCAGCAGCCGCTGGATCCGCCCGGCCTTCACCAGCCGGTGGTAGAGGCCCTTCTCCGGCCGGATGTCGGAGTACTGGTAGTCGATGAGCTGCAGCTTCGCGTCGTCCCAGGCCAGCCCGTCCCGGGAGCGGTACTGCTCGAGCAGCTTGAGCTTGGCGACCCAGTCGAGCTGGTCGGCCAGCGACATCGGGTCCGACTCGAGCCGGTTGAGGACGTCCTCCCAGCGGGCCAGCACGTCGACGGTCTGCGGGTCCGCGTCGGTGCCGTACCGGTCCTCGACGAACTTCTTCGCCAGGTCGAGGTACTCCAGCTGCAGCTGGACGCCGGTCAGCCGGCGCCCGTCCGCGAGGGTGACCTCGTGGCGCAGGGTCGGGTCGTGGGAGACCGCGCGCAGGGACGCGACGGGCAGGTCGACGGTCAGGTCGCGGCTGATGAACCGGTCCTCGATCATGGCCAGCACGAGGGCGGTCGTGCCGACCTTGAGGTAGGTCGCGATCTCGGACAGGTTGGCGTCGCCGATGATGACGTGGAGGCGGCGGTACTTCTCCGGGTCGGCGTGCGGCTCGTCGCGGGTGTTGATGATCGGGCGCTTGAGGGTGGTCTCGAGCCCGACCTCGACCTCGAAGAAGTCGGCACGCTGGCTGACCTGGAAGCCCTCGCCGCGCCCGTCCTGGCCCTTGCCGACGCGCCCGGCGCCGCAGAACACCTGCCGGCTGATGAAGAACGGGGTGAGGTGCTTGACGATGTCGGCGAACGGGGTGGAGCGCCGCATCAGGTAGTTCTCGTGCGCGCCGTACGACGCACCCTTGTTGTCGGTGTTGTTCTTGTAGAGCACGATCGCCGGGTTGCCGGGCAGGTTCTGCGCCAGACGGGCGGCGTCGAGCATGACCTGCTCCCCCGCCTTGTCCCAGCGCACGATGTCCAGCGGCGTGACCACCTCGGGCGTGGAGTACTCCGGGTGCGCGTGGTCGACGTACAGCCGCGCTCCGTTGGTCAGGATCACGTTGGCGAGGCCGAGGTCCTCGTCGGTGAGCTGGGTCGGGTCGGCGACCTGCCGCGACATGTCGAAGCCCCGGGCGTCGCGCAGCGGCGACTCCTCCTCGAAGTCCCACCGGGCTCGCCGGGCCCGCACGGTCGCCGTGGCGTACGCGTTCACCACCTGGGACGAGGCGACCATCGGGTTCGCGGTCGGCTGCCCCTGGACCGAGATGCCGTACTCGACCTCGGTGCCCATCACTCGGCGCACGCTCATGCGTCCAGCCTACGCACACGAGGACAGGATGCAGGGGCGACTGACGGGTAGTTCTCCCGTCGAGGGACGTCGTCACGACGTCGGCAGGAGGGCACCATGACTGCTCCGGGGGAAGCAGCCCAGCGCAAGGCGCAGCAGGCGCAGGACCACCCGGTCCTCGACCGCCTGGCACGCGTCGGGATGGTCACGTACGGCGTCGTGTACCTCCTCGTCGGCTGGCTCGCCGCCCAGCTCGCGCTCGGCGACCCGTCCGGGTCCGCCTCCGGCGCGGGCGCGCTGCAGGAGATCGCGGAGAAGCCGCTCGGCTCGCTCGCCCTGTGGCTGGTGGCCCTGGGCATGGCGGCGCTCGCGGTCTGGCAGGCCTGCGAGGCGGTCGGCGGGCACGGCGACGAGGACGGCCTGCGGCGCTGGGCCGGTCGCGCCGGCTCCGCCGGTCGCACGGTCGTGTTCGCCGGCCTCGCCGTGCTGGCCGTGCGCACCGCCCTCGGCGACGGAGGCTCCTCCGGCTCCGGTGGCGGGGGCGGCCAGGGGGTCACCGCGAAGGTCCTCGACCTCCCGTTCGGTCCCGCGACCGTCCTGCTCGCCGCGGCGGTCGTGCTCGGAGTGGCCGCAACCAGCGCGTTCCGCGGCCTCAGCGACCGGTGGGAGAAGGACGTCGAGGTGGAGGGGCGCACCGGCGACGTGGGCCGGGTGGTGACGATCCTGGCCCGGGCGGGCTACGTCAGCCGGGGTGTCGCGTTCGGCGTGATCGCCTTCCTCCTGGCCCGTGCCGCCCTCGAGCACGACCCGGACGAGTCCGGTGGGCTGGACCAGGCCATCATGAAGTTCCGCGACGAGCCGCTCGGTCCGTGGCTGATCGCCGTGGTCGCCGTGGGCCTGGCGTGCTTCGGCGCCTACCACCTGTTCCGGGCCTGGTACCTGCGCAGCCGCTGACAGGCCCTGGCCCGCCACTGACCGCCGCTGACCCGCGTGCCACGCCCGGTAGCCCGGTCAGCCGGCCTGCTCCCGGACCCGCTCGACGACCGCGGCGAGGGTCTCGGCCATGTCCGGCTCGGTGCGGATCGGTGCCCTGTCGCCGGTGCGGACGGTCAGCTCGATGACGTGCTTGCGGGCCATGAGCAGGCACCGGACCCGCTGGCCGACCTGGGTCGAGGAGTAGCACCCGCCACGGTCCACGTCGGCGACGCTCGGCGGGTCGAGGGACGACTCCTCGCGCCCACCCCGGGACAGCCAGGCAGCGAACGACCGGTTGGCCTCCCGGAGGTCCGGGTGCGATCGCACGGACAGCTCGACGTCGTACTCGTCCGGCGCGTCGCGCTCGCCGGTCCCCCACGCGCAGGTCGTGTACGGCGACGCCCACTTCTTCGGGTCCGGGTGGGTGCCCCGCTCGTGGCGCCAGCCGACGGTGGTGTTGGTGAGCGTCGGCTTCGGGTTCGCTGCGCCGGTGAGTCCCTCCAGCACCGGCTCGGAGAGCAGGTCGCAGGCGTCGAGGATGCGCGTGCCCCGCGCGTACGGCTCGCCGCGCAGGACCGGCCCCAGCAGCTCCTGGGGCAGGGTGTCGCGCTGTGCGAGCCGCTGGGGGKSYYSRYGKGKCGCGCGGCGCGCCGGGCCGTGGAAGTGCTCCTCCGGCGCGGTGGCGGGCAGCTCGATCTCGAGCGAGTAGGTCGTCGTACCGTCGACGAACCGGTAGATCGCCTCGACGGGCGACGAGCCGCGCAGCTCCTCGATGAGCTTCCCGAACTCGGCGCCGGGCTGGTAGACGGTGAACCACGTGCCGTCCCCGATCCGCCGGGCCCGCCAGCGCGCGCTCGAGAGCGCACCCTGCCGGGTCGTGGACGGCTCGGCCTTCACCTTGAACCCGTTCTGGAGGTACCAGCACTCCGCGTCCGGAGCGTCCCCGGCGGGCCGCGAGCGCACGGTGGTCGTCTGCCAGACGCCGCTGGTCGGCACGATCCCGAACAGTCGGATCACGTCGCGGGGCGGCAGCAGCTGGCACGGGTCGGCGTAGTCGGCAGGCCCGACCTTCACCCGGTCCCGGGTGATGTCCGGGTAGAAGCGGTCCGCGAGGGTCGGCTCCGCCGACTCGGTCGCCTCCCCCGCCGGGGCGGCGTCGCCGGGGCGGTCCGGGTCGGCGTCGCCGGAGCTGCAGCCCGCCAGCCCGGCCGCGAGAACGACGGCGAGGGCGCCGGCAACGACCGGCCGGAGGGCGAGGGCGCGCGGGAGGGAGCGTCCGAGAACACGCATGGGCGGCAGGGTACGACGACGCCCCGGCACGCGAGCGTGCCGGGGCGTGACGTCAGGTCCGGGTCAGCGGGACTTGGCGACCTTCACCGCAGCGGTGACGCCGAGCGCGACGAGGACGACGATGGCGAGCTTCTTGACCACAGGTGGCTCCTTCAGGAGTAGTCGGTTGCGTGCGGGACCACCTTCTCAGGTCCCACCAACAGATGTCAGAGATATTGACCCGTGTTGCTGACCGTGTCGATCGACCGGCCGGGCTCGGTGCCCTGCTTGCCGGTGATGAGCGTGCGGATGAACACGATCCGCTCGCCCTTCTTGCCCGAGATCCGCGCCCAGTCGTCGGGGTTGGTCGTGTTGGGCAGGTCCTCGTTCTCCTTGAACTCGTCGACGCAGGCCTGGAGCAGGTGCGAGACCCGCAGGCCCTTCTGGTCGTGGTCGAGGAAGTCCTTGATGGCCATCTTCTTCGCCCGGTCGACGATGTTCTGGATCATGGCGCCGGAGTTGAAGTCCTTGAAGTAGAGGACCTCCTTGTCGCCGTTGGCGTAGGTCACCTCGAGGAAGCGGTTCTCCTCGGTCTCGGCGTACATCCGCTCCACGGTCGCACGGATCATGCCGGCGACGGCGCTGTCCTTGTTGCCGCCGAACTCGGCGATGTCGTCGGGGTGGACCGGCAGGCTCGGCGTGAGGTACTTGCTGAAGATGTCGCGCGCCGACTCCGCGTCGGGGCGCTCGATCTTGATCTTCACGTCGAGCCGGCCCGGGCGCAGGATCGCCGGGTCGATCATGTCCTCGCGGTTCGAGGCGCCGATGACCAAGACGTTCTCCAGCAGCTCGACACCGTCGATCTCGCTGAGCAGCTGCGGGACGATCGTGTTCTCGACGTCGGAGGAGACACCCGATCCGCGGGTGCGGAACAGGGAGTCCATCTCGTCGAAGAACACGATGACCGGCGTGCCCGAGCTGGCCTTCTCACGGGCCCGCTGGAACACCAGCCGGATGTGGCGCTCCGTCTCGCCGACGTACTTGTTGAGCAGCTCGGGGCCCTTGATGTTGAGGAAGTACGACTTCCCCTCCGCGCCCGTCTTCGCCGCGACCTTCTTCGCCAGCGAGTTGGCGACCGCCTTGGCGATCAGCGTCTTGCCGCAGCCCGGCGGGCCGTAGAGCAGGATGCCCTTCGGCGGCTTGAGCTCGTGCTCGGCGAACAGCTCGGGGTAGAGGTACGGCAGCTCGACCGCGTCCTGGATCATCTCGATCTGGTTGCCCAGGCCGCCGATGGTCTCGTAGGTGATGTCGGGAACCTCCTCGAGGACCAGCTCCTCGACCTCCGACTTGGGGACCTTCTCGTAGACGTAGCCGGCGCGGGAGTCCAGCAGCAGCGAGTCGCCGGCGCGCAGCGTCTCGTCGAGCAGCGGCTCCGCCAGCCGGACCACCCGCTCGTCGTCGGCGTTGGCGATGACCAGGACGCGCTCGCCGTCGGCGAGCACCTCCTTGAGCATGACGACCTCGCCGACCGTCTCGTAGTCGAAGGCGGCGACGACGTTGAGGGCCTCGTTGAGCATGACCTCCTGGCCGCGCCGCAGGGTGTCGAGGTCGACCGCCGGGCTCACGCTCACCCGGAGCTTGCGCCCGCCGGTGAACACGTCGACCGAGTCGTCCTCGTTGCGCTGCAGGAAGGTGCCGAAGCCGGCCGGCGG
>NZ_VLJQ01000013.1:65710-94060 GCF_007829375.1 Nocardioides sp. J9
CTGCCGCCGCCCGGCGCCTCGGTCATCCGGCGGCGCAGGTCGTGAACCTCGCCCTCGAGGTACCGGACCTGCTCCTCCAGCTCCTCGCGACTCGGAGAGCGGTGGCTACCCGTGCCTTCTCCCGTGCTCGTCATGTGGCACACCTCCTGTCCCGACCCTACTCGCGAGGGTGGTGGAGGGAAGTGGTTCGCCACGCCTGGACGGCAACGATTCGGTTGCGGGGCGCGTGGGCGTCGTGGAGTGCCGATTGGGCAGGAACTGCAGGTTTTCGGGCCTGATTCCTGCGGTTTGGGACCAAACCGCAACGTCCCGGGGCCGGTCGACACGGCGTGGCCTGGCCGGAGCGTCCAGCTGGCTGCCTGGTCGGCCCGGGAGGTCCACGATTGGGCAGAAACTGCAGCTCCAGGCCCGGATTTGTTGCGGTTTGGGACCAAACCGCAACCCTCCGGCCAGCCCGGCCTCACTCCTCCTCGGCCGGCCCGCCGGGCACGCCCGGCGGGCGGGGGCCGGTGTAGTCCGGCCCGTACGCGCCCGGGGCAGGACGGCGCTTCTTCAGCGGGGCCCGCTGGCCCGGGGCCATGCGGCGGGCGGTGACGAGGAAGGCGGTGTGGCCGATCATCTTGTGGCCGGGGCGCACGGCGAGGCCCTCGACGTGCCAGTCGCGGACCAGCGACTCCCACGGGCTGGGCTCGGTGAAGCCGCCGTGGACCCGGACGGCCTCGACGAACTTCGACAGCTGGGTCGTGGTGGCGACGTACGCGCAGACGATGCCGCCGGGCAGCAGGGCGTCGGCGGCGGCGTCGAGGCAGTCCCACGGCGCGAGCATGTCGAGGATGATCCGGTCGCAGCGCTCCCCCGACGCCGGCAGCGCCTCGGCGAGGTCGCCGAGGGTGAGCTGCCAGGCGGGGTGGTCGCCGCCGAAGAACTGGGTGACGTTGCGGCGCGCGACGTCGGCGAACTCCTCGCGGCGCTCGTACGACGACACGCGGCCGTGCGGGCCCACGGCGCGCAGCAGCGAGCAGGTCAGCGCGCCGGAGCCGACGCCGGCTTCGACGACGTGGGCGCCCGGGAAGATGTCGGCCATCGCGATGATCTGCGCCGAGTCCTTGGGGTAGACCACGGCCGCGCCGCGCGGCATGGACACGACGTACTCCGACAGCAGCGGCCGGAAGACGAGGTACTCACCGCCGATCGAGGAGGTGACGGTGAAGCCCTCCTCGCGGCCGATCAGCTCGTCGTGCTCGATGTGGCCCTTGTTGGAGAAGAACCGCTTGCCTGGCTCGAGCGCGAAGTTGTGCTTGCGGCCCTTGGCGTCCACGAGGCGGACCCACTCCCCTGCGCGCAGGGGGCCGCGGTGCACGCCGGACCAGGCGTCCTGGGGTACGTCGGGGGTTGCGTCGCTCACCGGCGCAATCTATCGGTTCCGCATCGCCCGGATGATGTCGGCCGTCGCCAGCACGCCGGCGACGCGGCCGTCCTCGCCGACGAGGACGTACTCCGAGGACGGGGTCCGGCGCAGCGCGGCCAGCAGGTCGTCGCCGGCGATGCCCAGGGGCAGGGCGCGACCGTCGGTGACGGTGCGGGCGACGGTGGACACGGCGACCCACGGCGTCCGCTCGACCGGGACGGCGCGAACGGCTTCCTCGGAGACCACGCCGACGGGACGGCCGGCGGAGGTCGTGGTGACGATGCCGCGCACGCCGGCCTCCTCGGCCCGGCGCAGCGCCTCGGCCAGCGGCAGGTCCTCGGGGACCGTCAGGGCGGCCCGGGCGAGGTCCCGGGCGGCCACGGTCGAGAGCTGGCGCACGACCTTCGCTGCAGCGATCGACTGGCTCGCGCCCGTCCACAGGAAGACCGCGACGATCGCGAGCACGATCGGGTTGACGACGTACCCCTGCCCGGCGCTGAGCACCGCCCACGCCGCCACCGCGAGCGCGACGACCCGGCCACCCCAGGCGGCCACGACGGTGCCGGTGTGCACCTTGCCGGTGACGGCCCAGATGCCGGCCTTGAGCACCCGCCCGCCGTCGAGCGGCAGTCCGGGGACGAGGTTGAGGACGCCGATGATGATGTTCGCGCCGGCGAGGCCCTCGATGACGAGGAGCAGCAGGCCCTCGGGGGTGAGGTACCACAGGCCCAGGGCGGCGGCGCCGACCGCGAGCGACGTGATCGGGCCGACCACCGCGATCCAGAACTCCTGGCCCGGGCGGCGGGCCTCGCCGTCGATCGCGGTGGCGCCGCCGAGGAAGTGCAGGGTGATCGACTCGACGCGGAACCCGAACCGCCGCGCCATCAGCGCGTGCGACGCCTCGTGCAGCAGGATCGCCAGGTAGAGGGCCATCGCGAAGGCCAGCCCGACGACGTACTTCCAGCCGCCCAGGCCGGGCTGTACCTGGTCCACTCGCGGTCCCATGATCCAGGCGATCAGGGCGGCGACGAGGAACCACGACGTCGAGACGAGCACGTCGCTGCCCGCGATCCGGCCGATCCGGAACATGCCGCGCGGGACGGGAGGGCGCGGCGGGGCGGGGCGGGAGGTCGACACACTGCGAGGCTATCCGGGCCGCCGCCACCGGTTGCGCCGAGGCAGTGTCGAGGCAGGGTCGAGGCAGTGTCGGAGGGCTCGCCTAGGGTCGAGCCATGACGACCACACCAGCGCCGACCGGTGTCGAGCCGGCCGACCCGGCGGAGCGGCGGGGCACGCGCGTCGACGGCGTCGACGTGCTGGGTGCGCTCTCGCCGTCGCGGGTGGCCGACTTCCTCAACTGCCCGCTGCAGTACCGCTTCCGCAGCATCGACCGGCTCCCGGAGCCACCCTCACCGGCGGCCGTGCGCGGCACGGTGGTGCACCGGGTGCTGGAGCAGCTCTTCGACCTGCCGGCCGCCGAGCGCACGCCCGAGCGCGCCGAGACGATGCTGGAGCCGGCGTGGGCGGAGCTGCAGGAGGTCGAGCCCGCGGTGGCGTCGATGTTCCCCGAGGACGGCCCCGAGATCGTCGGCTGGCTGGCGTCGTGCCGCGAGGTGCTCGCCCGCTACTTCTCGCTCGAGGACCCGCGCCGGCTCGAGCCGGCCGAGCGTGAGCTGTACGTCGAGACGCTGACCGACAGCAAGCTGCTCCTCCGCGGCGTTATCGACCGGGTCGACGTCGCCCCCGACGGCGCCATCCGGGTCGTCGACTACAAGTCCGGCGCCTCGCCGCACGTGATGTTCGAGGCCAAGGCCCTCTTCCAGCTCCGCTTCTACGCCCTGGTGCTGTGGCGGATGCGCGGCGTCGTGCCCAAGGTGCTCCAGCTGGTCTACCTCGGCAACAGCGAGGTGCTGACCTACGAGCCCGACGAGCAGGATCTGCTCGCCACCGAGCGCAAGGTGCTGGCGGTGTGGGAGGCGATCCGCGCCGCCACCGAGCTCCGGGAGTTCCAGCCGCGCAAGGGAGCCGGCTGCACCTGGTGCTCCCACCAGGTCCGCTGCCCGGCGTACGGCGGCACTCCCCCGCCGTGGCCAGAGACCGAGCCCGAGCCCGACGCGGCCGGGGAGCCGGTCGACGTCACAGGGCAGCCAGGTCCTCGGGGGTGAGGCCCTCGAGGGTGTCGCGGAAGACCCGCTGCGGCCCCTCGGGCACGGGCACGTGGTTCGGCACCACCAGGACGCGGCACCCGGCCGACTCCGCCGAGCGGGCTCCGGTCGGCGAGTCCTCGATCGCGACGCAGTCCGCCGCGTCGACGCCGAGGGCGGCCGCCGCGGTGAGGTAGGCCTCGGGGTGCGGCTTGCCCTGGCTGACCATGTCACCGGTCACGATCACCCGGAACGTCTCCGGCGGCAGGTGCTCGAGGATCGGCGCCACGAAGCGTTCGTACGACATCGTGACCAAGCCGCACGGCACGCCGGCCTTCCGGAGCGCGAGCAGCAGCTCCCGCGACCCCGCGCACCACGGCACCGCGTGGCGCACCTTCGCCACCACGCCGTCGAGCAGCAGCTCGACGACCTCCTCGGGCGACTGGTCGAGCCCGAGCCGGTCCTTGAGGTAGCGCCCCGAGGTGAGCAGGTCGTTGCCGACCAGGCTCATCGCGTCCTCGTGCGTCCACGTCCCGCCGTGCTCCTCGGCGATCGCGGTCTCCGTCGCCATCCAGTACGGCTCGGTGTCGACCAGCGTGCCGTCCATGTCCCACAGCACGGCGGCCGGCAGTCGCCGGCCACCGGTGTCGGTCGGGTCAGCGTATCCACGAGGGGGTGGCGTGCTCAGGGTGTCCTCCGGGCTCGATGCGGTCGGTACGTCCGGCCTCCCACCCTAGGCGCTGGCAGCAGCGGCACCTCCCCCGCCGGTGACCTCGCGCGGCTCACCCGAGGTCCTCGTCACCGCCGTCGAGGAGGTTGAGCAGGCGGGTCCTGCCCAGCGCGTCCTGCAGCACGGCCACCAGGTCGCCGTCAGGCAGCGCCCGGAAGTCCGGCGGGTCGCCCCGCGTGACGCCTGCGCCGGTCCACGTGCCCACGTCGACCGCGGTCTCGGCGGCCGTGCGGACGAGCTCGGCGACGCTCACCGGGAACGGCACGACGGTCCCGATCGAGCAGTCGTCGCTGTGGACCACGACCTCGATCCCGGGGCCGCCGTCGACCTCCTCGGGCACGAGCGTGAGGGGACGGTCGATCGCCATCATCAGGAGTGTCTCCAGGTCGTCGACGTCGTCGAGGTCCATGCCCGCCTGCAGGTCCTCGGGGCGGGGGAAGTTCGTCGTGAACGGCGCTCCTGACATGGACCGATCATTCCAGCAGGGTCCGACGGAGCTGCCGTGCTCGCAGTCGGACAGGATTTCTGCCGGATTTCGTTCGTTCCCGGGACAAGCGGCCTGCGCTGCGCCATCATGGGACCCGACCCCGCAGGTGACCCGAGACGCCTGCGGGGTCCTTCACTTCCCGGTTGCCTGGTGAGGGTGCCCCGACCGGGCTTCAGCCGCGGACCTCGGCGTCGGCCGCGGCGAGGCGGCGGACCGCCTCGGCCATGACGTCCGGGGCGAAGGTGAACGGCAGCCGCAGGTGGTCGTCCCAGGCGCCGGTCGGGTCGGTCTCGCGGCCCGGGGTGACCTCGACCCCGTGGCGGAGCGCGACGCGGGCGAGCACGGAGGCGTCGTACCCGGGCAGCCGGACCCACAGGGCCGTGCCGCCCGCGGGCTCGCGCCACTGCCAGTCGGGCAGGTGCTCGGCCAGCAGGGCGGCGGCGTGGGCGAGGCACCCGCGGGCGTCGGCGGTGCGGTCGGCGGCGAGCGCGGGCAGGTCGGGCAGGAGGCGGGCGGCGACCGCCTGCTCGAGGAGCGGGGTGCCCATGTCGGCGTTCGCCTTGAGCAGGCCGAGGCGTTCGACGTCTGCGGCGCTGGCCCGGACCCAGCCGACCCGCAGGCCGGCCCAGAGCGCCTTCGACAGCGAGCCCACGGTGAGGACGCGGCCGGCGTCGGGCGTGAACGCCGCCAACGGCGGCGGGTGGGACGACGGGGCGGTGAGCGCGGTCGAGTAGGCGAGGTCCTCGACGACCGGGACGCCGCGCTGTGCGGCCACCTCGGCGACCTCACGCCGCCGAGTCGCCGACATGAGCGTGCCGGTCGGGTTGTGGAAGGTCGGCATGACGAAGAGGGCGGAGACCGGCTCGGCGTCGAGGACCTCGCGCAGCCGGTCGGTGCGCAGGCCGTCGTCGTCGAGGGGTACGCCGAGCAGGCGGGCCCCGACCGCGCTGAAGGTGTCGAAGCAGCCCGGCCAGCTCGGTGACTCGACCGCGACGGTGGCGCCGCGGTCGAGCAGCAGCTGGGCGGCGAGGGAGATCGCCTGCTGGGTGCCGGTGGTGATGAGCACCTGGTCGGGGGAGGTCGGCAGTCCGTGGCGGGTGTGGTGGTCGGCGACCGCGCGCCGGAGCGCGGGGAGCCCTCGGGGCGCGTAGCCGGGCTGGTCGAGCAGCACCGGCAGGTCCTCGTCGAGCACCGCGGACAGCGCAGTCGCGATCCGCGGGTCACCCGCCTCGAGCGCGTGCCGCATCGAGATGACGTCGCCCTCTGGGGCGTCGAGGCGGCGGACGGTGCCGGTTGCCAGGCCCCGCCGCAGCCGTCGGGTGACGGCGGCCGGTGTGCGTTCGGTGGGCGGGGCGACCCGGGTGCCGCTCCCCTGCCGGCTCTCGACCACACCACGACCCCGCAACTCGTCGTACGCCGCGACCACCGTGGCGCGGCTGACGTGCAGGGAGCGGGCGAGGTCGCGCTCGGACGGCAGCCGGTCTCCGGCAACCAGGTCCCCCGCCTCGACGGCTGCTGCCAGCGCCGTGGCGAGCTGGCGGTAGAGCGCACCGGGCGTCGTCATCCAGTCGCCGAGCAGGCGGGCGAGCTGGTCGGGGTCCCGAAAACGGTCCACTTGCGCCTCCATTGGCCCGGGCGCGCCGGGCGCTCGTCACCAACGCTAGGGGAAACGCCGGACACACGGACGGAGCACCCCGATGAGCATGGTCCTCGAACCCACCCAGCTGGTCGCCTTCGCTGCTGCGTCGGTGGTTCTGGTCGGCATGCCGGGCCCGAACATCGTCTACATCACCACCCTCAGCCTGGCGCACGGCACGCGGGCCGGGGTGGTGTCGGTGCTCGGCGTCGAGAGCGGCACGGCGGTGTGGGCCTTCGCCACCGCGCTCGGGCTCTCGGCGCTCATCGCCGCCAGCCCGGTGACGTTCGCCGCGCTGCGCTACCTCGGCGCGGCCTACCTGGTCCACCTCGCCGTCCGCGAGCTGCGCCGCCGCCAGGACGGCGCCCCGGGACGGCTGGACCAACCCCCGGCGTCACTGCGCCGGGTGTACGCCGACGGGCTGCTGATGAACCTGCTCAACCCGAAGGTCGCGCTGTTCTTCCTGGCCTTCCTCCCGCAGTTCCTCTCCCCCGGCGCGACCGGTGCGCGAGCGCAGGCCGAGGTGCTGGTGCTCGGGCTGGTGACCGTCCTGGTGGCACTCGCGATCGACCTCGGGTACGCCGTCGGGGCCGGTGCGCTGGGCAGGCGGCTGCGCACCCGACGCGCTGCGCGGGGTGGCGGGAGCACGCCGCGGCACCCGCGGCCGCCGTCAGCACAGGGTCCACGGCGTGACGGGTGCTCGGTCGGCCCGGTCGGCTCAGTCGGCTCAGTCGGCTCAGTCGGCTCAGTCGTCCGGGTCGTAGCCGAGGTTCGGCGAGAGCCACTTCTCGGCCTCGGTGACGCTCCAGCCCTTGCGGGCGGCGTAGTCCTCGACCTGGTCGCGACCGAGCCGACCGACGACGAAGTACTGCGCCTCCGGGTGGCTGTAGTAGATGCCGGACACGGAGGCGCCGGGCCACATCGCCATCGACTCGGTGAGCTCGATGCCGGTGCTGGCCTGGACGTCGAGGAGCTCCCAGATGGTGCGCTTCTCCGTGTGGTCCGGGCACGCGGGGTAACCCGGGGCGGGCCGGATGCCGGTGTACTTCTCGGCGATCAGGTCCTCGTTGGTCAGCTGCTCCTCCGGCACGTGCGCCCAGAACTCGGTGCGCACCCGCTGGTGGAGCCGCTCCGCGAACGCCTCCGCGAGCCGGTCGGCGAGCGCCTCGAGGAGGATCGCCGAGTAGTCGTCGAGGTCCTCCTTGAACGCCATGATCCGCTCGGTCGTGCCCAGGCCAGCGGTCACCGCGAACGCCCCGACCCAGTCCCCACCGCCGGCGAGGTCGGCGCCGACCGGAGCGACGAAGTCGGCGAGCGAGCGGTTCGGGATGCCGGCGCGGTGCTGGCCCTGCTGGCGGAGCTGGTGCAGCGTGCTGCGGACGGTGGTGCGGGTGTCGTCCTCGTAGACCAGCACGTCCTCGCCCGTGCTCGCGGCGGGAAAGAGGCCGTAGACGCCGTTGGCGGTCAGCCACTTCTCCTCGACCAGCCGGTCGAGCATGGCCTGCGCGTCCTCGTACAGCTTGCGGGCGGCCTCGCCGAGCGTGGGGCTGTTGAGGATGTCGGGGAACTTGCCCTTCATCTCCCACGCGTTGAAGAACGGCTGCCAGTCGATGAAGTCGCGCAGCTCGGTGAGGTCGTAGTCGGCGAGGACGTGGACGCCCGGCGTGCGCGGCTGCGGCGGGGCGTAGCCGGTCCAGTCGATCGGGGTGGCGTTGGCCTTCGCGTCCTGGAAGGACAGCTGCGGCCGCTCGGACTTCTGGGAGTGACGGGCGCGCAGCGAGTCGTAGTCGGCCTTCGTGGTCTCCAGCAGAGCCGGGCGCTGGCGGTCGTCGAGCAGCGCGGCCGCGGTCGGGACCGAGCGGGAGGCGTCCTTGACCCACACCACGGGGCCGGAGTACTTCGGGTCGACCTTGACCGCCGTGTGGGCGCGCGAGGTCGTCGCGCCGCCGATGAGCAGCGGGATGTCGAGGCCGAGGCGCTCCATCTCGGTGGCGAAGCCGACCATCTCGTCGAGGCTGGGCGTGATCAGGCCGGAGAGGCCGATGATGTCGGCGCCGACCTCGCGGGCGGTGTCGAGGATCTTCTGCGCCGGGACCATCACGCCGAGGTCGACGACCTCGTAGTTGTTGCACGACAGCACGACGCCGACGATGTTCTTGCCGATGTCGTGGACGTCGCCCTTCACCGTGGCGAGGACGATGGTGCCGTTGGTGTCCTTGGCGTTGGCCAGCTCGGGGTTGGCTGCCTTCTCCTGCTCGATGAACGGGATGAGGTAGGCGACGGCCTTCTTCATCACCCGGGCCGACTTCACGACCTGGGGAAGGAACATCTTGCCGGCGCCGAACAGGTCGCCGACGACGTTCATGCCGTCCATCAGCGGACCCTCGATGACCTCGATGGGACGCCCGCCGCGGGCGGCGATCTCCTGGCGCAGCTCCTCGGTGTCGCCCTCGACGAAGCCGTCGATGCCCTTCACCAGGGCGTGGGTGATCCGCTCCCCGACCGGCAGCGAGCGCCACTCCTCCTCGGCGGCCTCGACCTTCTCGCCGTTGCCGCGGTGGGCCTCGGCGAGCTCGAGCAGCCGCTCGGTCGCGGCGAGCGAGTCGTCGGTGCGGTTGAGGACGACGTCCTCGATCGCGTCACGCAGCTCGGGGTCGATGGTGTCGTACGGCACCATCGCGCCCGCGTTGACGATGCCCATGTCGAGGCCCGCCTCGATGGCGTGGAACAGGAACACCGCGTGGATCGCCTCGCGGACCGGGTTGTTGCCGCGGAAGCTGAACGAGACGTTCGAGATGCCGCCGGACACCTTGGCCCCGGGCAGGTTCTGCTTGATCCAGCGGGTCGCCTCGATGAAGTCGACGCCGTAGCTGGCGTGCTCCTCGATGCCGGTCGCGACCGCGAACACGTTCGGGTCGAAGATGATGTCCTCGGGCGGGAAGTCGACCTCGTCGACGAGGATCCGGTAGGCGCGCTCGCAGATCTGCTTGCGGCGCTCGAGGTTGTCGGCCTGGCCGTCCTCGTCGAAGGCCATGACGACCGCGGCGGCGCCGTACTTCCTGCACAGGCGAGCCTGCTCGCGGAACTTGTCCTCGCCCTCCTTCATGGAGATCGAGTTGACGATCGGCTTGCCCTGGACGCAGCGCAGGCCGGCCTCGATGACCTCCCACTTGGAGGAGTCGATCATCACCGGGACGCGGCTGATGTCGGGCTCGCTGGCGACCAGCTTGAGGAAGCGGTCCATCGCGGCGACGCCGTCGATCATGCCCTCGTCCATGTTGACGTCGATGACCTGCGCGCCGGCCTCGACCTGCTGCGCGGCGACGGAGAGTGCGGTGTCGTAGTCGCCGTCCTTGATCAGGTTGCGGAAGCGGGCCGAGCCGGTGATGTTGGTCCGCTCGCCGACGTTGACGAAGAGGCTGTCCTCGGTGATCGTGAACGGCTCGAGGCCGGAGAGCCGCATGGCCGGCTCGAGGGTGACGGGCTGGCGGACCGAGCGGCCCTCCATCCGCTTGGCGATCTCGGCGATGTGGTCCGGCGTCGTGCCGCAGCAGCCGCCGACGATGTTGAGGAAGCCGGCCTCGGCGAACTCCTCGAGCACGGCCGCGGTGTCGGACGGCGCCTCGTCGTACTCACCGAAGGCGTTGGGGAGGCCGGCGTTCGGGTACGCCGACACGAAGGAGTCGGCCAGGCGGGAGAGCTCGGCGACGTAGGGCCGCATCTCCTTCGCGCCGAGCGCGCAGTTGAGGCCGACGGCGAGCGGCCGCGCGTGGCGGACCGAGTCCCAGAACGCCTCGGTGACCTGGCCGGACAGGGTGCGGCCGGAGGCGTCGGTGATGGTGCCGGAGATGACCACGGGCCAGCGGCGGCCGGTCTCCTCGAACAGGGTCTCGACCGCGAAGATCGCCGCCTTGGCGTTGAGCGTGTCGAAGATGGTCTCGATGAACAGCAGGTCGGAGCCGCCGTCGACCAGGCCGCGCGCGGCCTCGAGGTAGGCGTCGACGAGCTGCTCGTAGGACACGTTCCGGGCGCCCGGGTCGTTGACGTCGGGGCTGATGGAGGCGGTGCGGGTGGTGGGGCCGAGCGCGCCGGCGACGTACCGCGTGCGCCCGGTCTCCTCGGCGACCTCGTCGGCGATCCGGCGGGCCAGGCGGGCGGACTCGAGGTTGAACTCGTAGGCGAGCGCCTGCATGCCGTAGTCGGCGAGCGAGACGGCGTTGGAGTTGAACGTGTTGGTCTCGATGATGTCGGCACCGGCGTCGAGGTACTCGCGGTGGATGCTGCCGATGATCTGCGGCTGGGTCAGCGAGAGCAGGTCGTTGTTGCCGACCAGGTCGGAGGGCCACTCCTCGCGGCTCGCGAAGCGCTCACCGCGGTAGCCGGCCTCGTCGGGACGGTCGCGCTGGATGGCGGTGCCCATCGCGCCGTCGAGGATCACGATCCGCTCGCGCAGCAGGGTCGTGAGCTCGTCGGTGGCGTCCGGCTGCCACTGAGCGTCCTGTGACCTGTCCTGAGCCATGCCCCATCCTTCCAGTGAGTGGAAGGCGCCCTTGGTGATCCGGCCGAGCGTGGCGGGCGCCACCTGATCGGGCTCCCGTTGCAACGCCTCTCGGCTGGTGCCCATGCTACTCGGGATCGCCGACTAGGCTCGAGGAGTGATGGAGATCGAGACGGTCACCGGTCTGGTCCGGCCTGTGGTCATCGCAGCGTTCGAGGGTTGGAACGACGCCGCCGAGTCGGCCACCGCCGTGGTCGACCACCTGATGAAGGCGTGGAACGCGCGGGTCGTCGCCGCGATCGACCCCGAGGACTACTACGACTTCCAGGTCAACCGGCCCACGGTGGGCATCGACGAGAACGGGTTCCGCAAGCTCACCTGGCCCAGCACCCACGTCGCGGTCGCCTCTCCCCCGAACCTCGACCGCGACGTCATCCTGATCCGCGGCATCGAGCCCAACATGCGCTGGCGGCAGTTCACCGCCGAGCTGCTCGCGACCATCGACGACCTCGGCGGCGAGCTGCTGGTGACGCTGGGCGCCCTGCTCTCCGACAGCCCGCACACCCGCCCGATCCCGGTGTCCGGCGCCTCGACCGAGCCGGACCTGCTCGACAAGCTCGACCTCGAGCAGTCGACGTACGAGGGACCGACCGGCATCGTCGGCGTGCTGCAGGACGCCTGCACCAAGGTCGACCTGCCCGCCGTGTCGTACTGGGCCGCCGTCCCGCACTACGTCGCCCAGCCGCCCTGCCCGAAGGCCACCCTGGCCCTGCTCACCCGCCTCGACGACCTCTTCGACATCCCGCTCCCCCTCGGCGACCTGCCCGAGGAGGCCAGGGCCTGGGAGCGCGGCGTCGACGAGCTGGCCGAGGAGGACGAGGACATCGCCGACTACGTCCGGTCGCTGGAGGAGTCGCGGGACACCGCCGACCTCCCCGAGGCGTCCGGGGAGGCCATCGCCCGGGAGTTCGAGCGGTACCTCAAGCGGCGGGGCGAGGAGCGGTAGGGCTCAGCTGGCCGGTGGGTGTGGGTGGGCTGGCCGGTCGTTGGCTGGCGCTGGCTTGGATCGGTCGAATGGGCAGGAACTGCAGCTCCAGGGCTCGAATTGCTGTGGTTTGGGACCAAACCGCAATGCCCTGACCCGCCGGAGCGGCGGTCGAGGCCGGGCGCGGAGTACGCCGGACCTGGATCGATCGATTGGTCAGAAACTGCAGCTCCGGGGCCTGAATTGCTGCGGTTTGGGACCAAACGGCAGCACCCCGGGCTGCCCGCACAGGGTCAGAGGCTGAGACCGAGCGCGGCGTCGAGGACGGGCAGCAGGGTGATGGCGGCGTCCGGGTCGCTGGTGTCGGCGAGGCCGTCGGTGCCGAGGGTGGCGCGGACCCAGGCGTCGACCGCGGCGGTGGCGCGGGGGGCGTCGAGGTCGTCGGCCAGGGCGGCGAGGACCTCCTCGACCACCGGGCCGGCGGGGGCGCCGGCGCCGAGGGCGAGGGCGCGGCGCCAGTCGGCGAGGTCGTCGACCGCGGTCCAGAGCTGGTCGTCGGTCCACTCCCAGTCGGCGCGGTAGTGGTGGCGCAGCAGGGTGAGGCGGATCGCCATCGGGTCGATGTCGCTGTTGCGCAGGGCGGATACGAAGACGAGGTTGCCGAGCGACTTCGACATCTTCTCGCCGTCGTAGGCCACCATCCCGGCGTGCGAGTAGACCTTGGCGAACGGCTCACCGGTGGTGACCTGCACGTGGCCGGCGCACATCTCGTGGTGCGGGAAGACGAGGTCGCTGCCGCCGCCCTGGACGTCGAAGCGGCCGCCGAGCTCCTTCAGCGCGATCGCGGCGCACTCGATGTGCCAGCCGGGGCGGCCGGGGCCCCACGGGCTGTCCCACGACGGCTCGCCCTCGCGCTCGCCGCGCCAGACGACGCAGTCGAGGGGGTCCTTCTTGCCGGCCCGGTCCGGGTCGCCGCCGCGCTCGCCGAAGAACCGCAGCATGGTGTCGCGGTCGTAGCCGGACTCCTCGCCGAAGGCGGGGTCGGCGCTGACCGAGAAGTAGAGGTCGTCCTCGACGCGGTAGATCGCGCCCGCGGCCTCGAGGCGCTGCACCAGCTCGATCACCAGCGGGATCGACTCGACGGCACCGACGTACGCCGCCGGCGGGAGCACCCGGAGGGCCTCCATGTCCTTGCGGAAGAGCTCGGTCTCCCGCTCGGCGAGCTCGACCCAGTCGACGCCGACCTTGGTCGCGCGCTCGAGCAGCGGGTCGTCGACGTCGGTCACGTTCTGCACGAAGCGGACGTCGTGGCCGGCCGCGCGCCAGGCGCGGTTGAGGAGGTCGAAGGCGATGTAGGTGTTCGCGTGGCCGATGTGGGTGGCGTCGTACGGCGTGATGCCGCAGACGTACAGGCGCGCGACGCCGTCGTCCGGGGTCGTCTCGACGGTCCCGCCCGTCGCGGTGTCGTGGAGGACGACGGGAGGGCCGGCGACCGGCAGTGCCGGCAGACCCGGGGCGTTCCATGCGCGCATGCGGCTGATGCTAGTTGTTGAGCAGAAGCCCTCGGTCAAAAGGGTGGCCACGGGATCGCGGGCCACCCGCCGTGCGGACCGGGCAGGACGCCGGCGGCGAGCAGCCGCTCGGCCCGGCGCTCGAGCGCGGTGATCTCGTGCTCGGCCAGGTGGAAGCCGAGCTGCTCCCCCAGCTCGCCGCGCACCGCGGCGAGGACGGAGCGCACGGTGGCGACCTCCTCGTCGGTGAGCGGGGTGCCGGCCCAGCCCCACAGCACGGTGCGGAGCTTCGGCTCGTGGTGGAAGGCGATGCCGTGGTCCACGCCGTGGCGGTGTCCGTCGGGCATGGTCAGGACGTGGCCGCCCTTGCGGTCGGCGTTGTTCAAGACGACGTCGAACACCGCGATCCGGCGCAGCGCGACGGTGTCCTCGTGGACGAGGGTCACCGGCTGGTCGCGGTCGTCGAGGCCCTCGAAGACCTCGAGCCACCCGTCGGGCGTCGTACCGGCCCGGACCAGGTCGACGGCGTCGCCGTCGGGGTCGACCTCGCACCACTCCTGGAGCATGCCGGGCCCGTGCGGGCCCTCGTCCCACCAGGTGCGCGGCACGATGTCCCAGCCGGTCGCCTCGGAGACGAGGTACGCAGCCACCTCGCGGTCGGCCAGCGTGCCGTCGGGGAAGTCCCACAGAGGCCGCTCCCCCGCGACCGGCTTGTAGACGACCTCGCGGCCGTCGAGCTCGGCGAGGAAGGTCGCGTTGGAGGCCGGCATGATCCGGCCCCGCAGGCTCAGCCCGGGCATCTCAGGACCGGGCATGACAGGAACGGCATCTCAGGGCTGGCGGCGCTTGAACCCGTTGGCGCGGACGCAGAGGTGCCCGTCCGGGTCGATCGGCTGGCCGCAGAACGGGCAGGACGGTCGACCGGCGCCGACAACGGCCTCGGCGCGCTTCACGAACGCCCGCGCCTGGCCGGGCTCGAGCCGGACCAGGAGCATCTCCGACGGCTCGTCGCCGTCGGTGAGCTCGGCGGGCTCCTCCCCCACGGGGAACACCTCGATCACGACGCGCTCGTCGGCCGGGTCCCACGACAGGGTCATCGTCCCGGCCCGGAACTCCTCCTCGATGGGCTGTGCCAGCGGCGCGTCGTCCGTGAGCGCGAAGGGGGCGACGGCGGGGATCACGCCCTGCGCCGTACCGTCCGCGATCACCTCGTCGAGGAGCTCGTCCACCCGCTCCGAGAGCGCCGCGACCTGCTGCTTCTCGAGCGCGACCGACACGACGCGGTTGCCCTCGGTGGCCTGCAGGAAGAAGGTCCGGCTCCCGGGCTCGCCGACGGTGCCGGCGACGAAGCGCTCCGGCGGGTCGAATCCGTGGACGATCGGCATGCCGCCACCCTAGGGCGTCGTCGCAACCGTCGTCAGCGAGGTCCGGCGCCGCCGCCGACGACCGCCCCGCCCTCGGCTGGCTTCGCCCGCAGCCACGACAGGTCACCGTCGTGGGTGTTGGTCGCCAGGACGTACGGCCGGTCCGGCGCGAAGCGGATCACCGACACCGACGCGGGGTCGACGTGGATGCGCTGGAAGAGGTCGAGGTGCAGGCCCAGGGCGTCGGCCAGCAGCGCCTTGATGATGTCGCCGTGGCTCACCGCGACCCACACGGCCTCGGCACCGTGCTCGGCGGTGACAGCGGCGTCGATGCGTCGTACCGCCGACACCGCACGGTGCTGCATCACGACCATCGACTCCCCGCCGGGGAAGCTGACGGCGGACGGCTGCTGCTGCACCGTGCGCCACAGCGGGTCCTTGAGCAGCTCCTTGATGGGCTGGCCCTGCCAGTCGCCGTAGTCGCACTCGGCGAGCGCCTTCTCGGAGCGGGCCCGCACCGCGGGGTGGCCCGCGCCGCGCTGCGCGTCGGCGACCGCCTTCGCGGTCTGCTTGCAGCGCTCCTGGGGGCTGGTGACCAGGCGCGCGATCGGCACGGCGGCGATCCTTGCCCCCGCCCGCGCTGCCTGCTCGACGCCGGTGTCGTCGAGCACGACCCCGGGCGTGCGTCCGGCGAGCACGCCGGAGGCGTTGGCGGTGGTGCGCCCGTGGCGCACCAGCAGGAGCGTGGCCATGGCGGCGAGCCTAGAGCAGCCCCGGTCGAGCGGGACTAGCGTGGGCGCCGTGATCGTCGACAGCGCCGTCTACCGCCACGGCGTCCGGCTGCCGGTGGACTGCCACCGGCAGGACTACCGCGCGCTGCGCGAGGCCGCCAGCGCCGAGCACGACTTCGTCTGGGTCGGCCTCTTCGAGCCCTCCCACGACGAGCTCTCCGACATCGCCGACGCCTTCGACCTCCATCCCCTGGCGGTCGAGGACGCGGTGGTCGCCCACCAGCGCCCCAAGCTCGAGAGGTACGACGACAGCCTCTTCCTCGTGCTCAAGACGCTCTGGTACGTCGACGAGGACGACGCCGTCGAGACCGGCGAGATCAACGTCTTCATCGGCCGCGACTTCGTCATCACCGTCCGCCACGGCCGGGGGTCGGCGCTCAGCGACGCCCGCCACGACCTCGAGCAGAAGCAGACCGTCCTCGACCACGGGCCGTCCGCGGTGGTCTACGCCGTGTGTGACGCCGTCGTCGACGGCTACACCGCCGTGGTCGCCGAGCTCCAGGTCGACGTCGACGAGGTCGAGGAGTCGGTGTTCTCCGAGGAGCGCACCAACGACGGCAACCGCATCTACGTGCTCAAGCGCGAGATCTCCGAGGTCCGCCGCGCGGTCCTCCCCCTCCGCGAGCCGATGCGACGGTTCGCCACGGGGTCGGTCGACCTCATCGAGGCCGAGGCCGCCCCCTTCTTCCGTGACGTCAGCGACCACCTCGCCCAGGCGGCCGACGAGGTGGACACCCTCGACGGCCTGCTGTCCACCGCCTTCGACGCCCATGTCGCACAGATCGCAGTCCAGCAGAACGACGACATGCGCAAGATCTCCGCCGGGGCGGCCCTGGTCGTCGTACCGACACTGATCGCGGGCGTCTACGGCATGAACTTCACGCACATGCCGGAGCTGGACTGGACCTTCGGCTACCCCTTCGCGCTGCTGCTGATGGTGGCCACGGCGGCGGGGCTGTGGGTGCTGTTCAAGCGGTCGGGGTGGTTCTGAGGGGGCCGGAGCCATTGCGGTTTGGTCCCAAACCGCAACATTTCGGCCCTTGGAGCTGCAGTTCCTGCCCAATCGGCGCCTGCTCGACCTCTCCGGTCGCGGGCCGCATCAGGCGGTCAGCACCCCGGCGGCGAGCAGGGCCAGGACACCGGCGCCGAGCAGGACGCGGTAGATGACGAACGGGGTGTAGGACTTCGTGGTGACCCAGCGCAGCAGCCAGGCGATGGCGGCGTAGCCGACGACGAAGGACACGACGGTCGCGGTGATGGTCGGGCCCCAGCCGTAGTCGGCCTGCCCGGGGACGGCCTCGCCGACGTGGCCGATCTCCTTGAGCTCGAAGAGCCCGGCGCCGACGACGGCCGGGATGGCGAGCAGGAAGGCGAAGCGGGTGGCGGCCTCGCGCTCGTACCCGAGGAAGCGGCCCATCGACAAGGTGGCGCCGGAGCGGGAGACCCCGGGGATCAGCGCCATCGCCTGCGCGCTGCCCATCAGGAGGGCGTCGCGGAGGCTCATCTGCTTGATGACCTTCTGGGTGCTGCCGATGCGGTCGGCGATGCCGAGCACGATGCCGAGGATGATCAGGGTGCAGCCGATGAGCCACAGGTTGCGGAAGTGCTCCTCGATGACGTCCTTGAGCAGGATGCCGAGGATCACGATCGGCAGGGAGCCGACGATGATGAACCAGCCCATCCGGGCGTCGAGGGCGCCGCGGTACTCCGGCTTGAACAGTGACAGCACCCACGCCCGGGCGATGCGCCAGATGTCCTTGCGGAAGTAGATCAGCACCGCGAGCTCGGTCCCGATCTGCACGACCGCGGTGAAGGCGGCACCGACGTCGCCCCAGCCGAAGAGCTCGGGGAAGATCCGCAGGTGCGCACTGCTGGAGATCGGCAGGAACTCCGTCAGGCCCTGGAGCACGCCGAGGAACACTGCCTGCAGGTAGTCCGCCACGGGAGAGCATCCTAGGGACCTCCCGGTGACGGTCCGCGCGCCGCCCACCGGCGTGCCCGGGCCACGAGCGTGCCGGTGGCCGGATACCTTGTCCCCCATGCAGCAGCGGTACGTCGGCGCGAGCGGCCTGAGGGTGTCTCGCCTGGCCCTCGGCACCATGTCCTGGGGCACGGAGACCGACGAGCACGAGGCCCGCGACCAGCTGGCCGCGTTCGTCGAGGCCGGCGGTACGACGATCGACACCGCTGCCGGGTACACCGGTGGGCGCTCGGAGGAGCTGATCGGCTCGCTCCTGGGCGACGTCGTGGCCCGCGACGACGTGGTCCTCGCCACCAAGGCCGGCGTGTCGCGCCGGGGCGGGGAGCGGGTGACCGACACCTCCCGCGGCGGCCTGCTGAGGACGCTGGACGCGTCGCTGCGGCGGCTCGGGACCGACCACGTCGACCTGTGGCAGGTCCACGTGTGGTCCGACCAGGTGCCGCTGGAGGAGACGCTGAGCGCGCTCGACGTCGCGGTGAGCAGCGGGCGGGCGGCGTACGCGGGCATCTCGAACTACAACGCCTGGCAGACCGCCCGCGCGGCGACGCTGCAGGAGGCGGTGCCGGGGCGGACCCGGCTGGTGTCCACCCAGGTGGAGTACTCCCTGGTCAACCGGCGCATCGAGCGCGACCTGCTCCCGGCGGCCGAGGCCCTCGGGCTGGGCGTGCTGCCCTGGTCACCGCTGGGCCGCGGCGTGCTGACCGGCAAGTACCGCACCGGCATCCCCTCGGACTCGCGTGCCGCGTCGAGCACCTACGGCGCCTTCGTGGAGACCTACCTCGACGACCGCAGCCGCGGCATCGTCGAGGCGGTGGCCCGCGCGGCCGACGGCCTCGGCTGGACCCCGCTCGAGGTGGCCCTGGTGTGGGTGCGCGACGCCCCCGGCGTCACCGCGCCGGTCGTGGGCGCCCGGACGGCCGCCCAGCTCAAGGTCGCGCTCGGGAGCGAGGAGAAGGTGCTGCCGGCGGAGATCCGCAGTGCGCTGGACGACGTGTCAGGAGGTGCGGCGTGAGCGTGTCGATGCTGCGGCCGGGCGTGATGCGCGGCCTGGGCCGAGGGGTCGAGTGGGAGTTCGACCGGGTCACCTTCGACCGCGGGTGGTCCCGCAACATGGTCGCCAAGCTGCTCGTCGAGCGTGCCGAGCACGGCGGCTGGGAGCTCGACCGGGTCCAGATCGGCCCGGACGGCAAGCGCCGCGTCGTGCTGCGCCGCAAGATCATCCGCGCGGTCCGCACCGCCTGACGACGCCGACGAGCCCGCCTCCCGGTGGGAAGGCGGGCTCGCGCGCGGACCCGGCCGAATGGCGTCAGCCGCCCGGCAGGCCCTGGCTCAGCGGATCTGCTCCAGGAACGCTGCGACGTGCGTGCGCAGGTCCGCGGAGAGTCGCGAGAGCTCCAGCGACGCGCCGGTCATCTCGCTGGCGCCGGTGCTCGTGGCGACGGTCGCCTCGCCGATGGCGGTCACGTCCTCGTTGACGCCCGACACCGCACCCGCGGCCTCGGTCGTGGTCCGGCTGAGCTCGGCGGCGGCGTGCCGCTGCTCGCCGACCGCCGTGGCGATGGCCGAGACGTTGTCACCCATGCCGCGCACCGCGGAGCCGATGGTCTCGATCGCGCCGACCGCGGCGCCGGTGGCCGCCTGGATGGCGTGCACCTGCTGCTCGATCCGGCTGGTCGCGTCGGCGGTCTCCGACGCGAGCGTCTTGACCTCGGACGCCACGACGGCGAAGCCCTTGCCGGACTCCCCCGCGCGGGCCGCCTCGATGGTCGCGTTGAGCGCGAGCAGGCGGGTCTGGCTGGCGACCTGGCTGATCAGGTTGACCACCTCGCCGATCTCCTGCGAGGCGGTCGCCAGGCTCTGCACGGTGCCGCGGACCTGGTCGGCCTCGGCGACCGCGCGCTTGCCGGCCTCGTCGGACTGGCCGGCCTGCTCCTCGATCGCGCGGACCGTGCTGACCAGCTGCTCGACGGCCGCAGCGGCGACGGTGACGGCGTCCGCCGCGGTGTGGGAGTTCTCCGACACCTGGACCGCACGGGTCGCGGTGCCCTCCGCGTTCGCGGCGAGGGTGCGCGAGGACGCCTCCATCTCCGCGGCCGCGGCGGCGACCTGGTCGGAGAGGCCGAGCACGGCCTCCTCGAAGCCGTCGGCGAGCTCGAGGCGCAGGCGCTCCTGCTCGGCGAGCTGCGCGTTGGCGTCGGCCATCGCCGCGATGGCGGCGTTGATGGTCACGGCGCCGGCCTTGAACGAGCCCAGCATGCCGCGGACCAGGAAGCGGCGGTAGAACTTGCCGTCGGCGGCGTACTGCAGCGACGCCGACGACTCGCGGACGTAGGCGTCGGTGCGGTCCAGCAGCGCGTTGACCGCGGACCGGGCCGCGAGCAGCTCGGGCTCGTCGCCCATCCGCGCGACGCGCGGCTCGAGGTCTCCCTCGGCGGCCGATCGGCACACCTCGGTCACGGCGCGCAGCGCCTGCCGGTACCGGTCGAGCTCGGCACGCAGCGCGGCCTCGGTGTCGACAGCGTCGGTGTCGACAGCGTCGACGGTGGTGACGTCGGTGGTCTCGTTGCCCAGCACGGCGGTCATGCGGCGGCCCTCCCGGCGTCGGTGTCGTTGGTCAGCGCCCAGACCCACTCGTCGTACGACGCACCGGCGGCCTCGAGCTCCCGCTCGAGCGCCTGCTTGCCGGCCTCGACCGCCTCGCGGGCCGAGGCGTGGCGGGCCTCCTCGTCGAGGAGTCGGCGGTAGAGCGCCGTGACCTGGGTGATCGCCTCGGGCGAGGCGGTGCGGCGGTTGGAGTGGTAGCCGACGACCGCGCCGGCGGTGTCGAAGGTCGGCGTCACGTGCGCCAGCACCCAGTAGTGGCTGCCGTCGGCGCTGAGGTTCACCACGTAGGCGAAGATCTCCTCGCCCGACGAGATCCGCTCCCACAGCAGGCGGAAGACGCCGCGCGGCATGGAGGGGTGGCGGATCACGTTGTGGGGCTGGCCGACGAGCTCGGCCTCGTCGTAGCCGCTGATCTCGACGAACAGGTCGTTGACGTAGGTGAGCCGGCCCTGAAGGTCGGTCTTGGAGACGATGATCTGGTCGGGGTGGAAGGTCTTCTCCACGCCCGTCGGGGTGATTGTCCGCCGCGCCATCCGCGCGCTCCTCTCGGTGCTCCTCGGGTACGAGGTCACCGCTGCCATCGGCCGGGCGGCGCGGAAGGTGAGGACCCCGACCCAGCGCGGGACGAAGGTCCCCCCACCGGGGTCCGTGGGGAGGGCGCTCAGGCCTCGTCGAGGAAGCGGTCCATCACGCGGGTGCCGAACTCCAGCGCGTCCACCGGGACCCGCTCGTCGACGCCGTGGAAGAGCGCGGTGAAGTCGAGGTCCTCGGGGAGCCGCAGCGGCGCGAAGCCGTAGGTGCGCATGCCGAGCCTGGTGAAGTGCTTGGCGTCGGTGCCGGCGCTCATCAGGTAGGGCGCGACCAGTGCGTCGGGGTCCTCGGCGAGCAGGCTGCGGCTCATCGCGTCGACCAGCGCTCCGTCGTACGGCATCTCCCAGGGGGGCTGGTTGGAGACGTAGTCGATGTCGATCCCCTCCCCGACCAGCTCGGCCAGGGTCGCGAAGAACTCGTCTTCGAAGCCGGGCAGGAAGCGGCCGTCGACGTGGGCGGTCGCCTCGGTCGGGATGACGTTCACCTTGTAGCCGGCGTCGAGCATCGTCGGGTTCGTCGAGTGGCGCAGCACGGCGCCGAGCATGCGGGCGGCCTCGCCGAACTCCTCCATCAGCGCCGGCGCGTTCTCCGGGGTGGCTTCGGTCCCGGCGAGCTCGGCGACCGAGGCGAGCAGGGTCTGCATGGTCGGCGTGAGCCGGACCGGCCACTCGTGCGCGCCGATCCTGGCCACCGCGGCGGCGAGCCGGGTGACGGCGTTGTCGCGGTTGATCATGGATCCGTGGCCGGCGCGGCCGCGCGCGGTGAGCCGCATCCACGCCATGCCCCGCTCAGCCGCCTCGATCAGGTAGAGCCGGCGCCCGCGCACGGTGGTGCTGAAGCCGCCGACCTCGCCGACCGCCTCGGTGCAGCCGTCGAACCAGTCGCGGTGGTCGGTGACGAGCCGCTCCGCGCCGAGGKGGCCGCCGGCCTCCTCGTCCGCGGTGAAGCACAGCACGACGGGGCGCTCCGGCACGCGGCCGGTCCGCTGCCGCTCCCGGACGACGGCCAGCAGCATGGCGTCGAAGTCCTTCATGTCGACGGCCCCGCGGCCCCAGACGTAGCCGTCGTGCACCTCGCCGCTGAACGGGTGGACCTGCCAGTCCTCCGCCGCCGCGGGTACGACGTCGAGGTGGCCGTGCATCAGCAGGGCGTCCGGCCGCCCGCCGGCCCCGGTGCCGCCCCAGCGGGCGAGCACGTTGGCCCGTCCCGGAGCGGTCTCCACGACCTCGGCGGCGATCCCGACCTCGTCGAGCAGGCCGGCGACGTACTCGGCGGCCTTGCGCTCGCCGGGGCCCTCGTCGCTGCCGTAGTTGCTCGTGTCGATCCGGATCAGCTCGCGGCACAGGTCGACGACCTCGGTGGAGGCGGAGGTGGGTGCGGGCATGCGGCCATGGTTGCACGCCCCCGCAGGGGCAGACACCGGACCGTCGCCTCGCCTAGTCTCCTGCCGTGGCTCCCCCGACCTGGCAGCCGTACTCGCCCGACGACGACCCGAAGGACGAGCCGGAGGTCCCTGCCGTCCCGGCGTACCAGCCCCCGCCGGAGCCGAGGCCGGTGCGCTCGCTCGAGGAGCGCACCATCCGGCGGACCGGCCCCGGCGCGGCGGTCCGGCGCTTCGCGGTGCCACTCGGTGTGCTGGCGATCGTCGGCGGCACGTGGGCGACGGTGGACGGCGTGCGTTCCGAGCCCGACGAGCGCCCGCAGACGGTGGAGGGCTTCCGGGAGCTGCTCGAGGACCTCGAGGACGAGACCGGCAGCACGGAGGCCCTCCGCGCCGTGGTCTACCCCGGCTACGCCATCGTCAACGTGCCGGTCGCGGAGGGCGACGACCGCTACGACGCCTACTGGTGGGACGGCGACCTCGACGAGTGGAGCAAGGGCACGGCGCGCGACGAGGAGCCGTTCGACCTCGCCGACGTCGACCCGGCGACCTTCGACGCGATGCTGGAGGCGGCGGAGGGGCTCGTCGAGGACCCGCGCGACTGCTACCTGATCATCGAGAAGCCCGACGACGGCCAGGACGGCTGGATCCTGGCCTACGCCAACAACGAGTACAGCCAGGGCGGCTACATCACCTACGACCTCGACGGCACGGAGCTGCGCCGCACGACCTGGTGACCGGCCGCCCGTCCAGCGGCCGGTTCAGCTGCCGAAGCCGACGATGGGGAGCCGGTACGCCGCCGGGGCGTGGTCCGGCACGGCCGGGTTCTTCGGTGCCACCGGGGCGATGCGGGCGTAGCGCGAGCCGAGGGCCGGCCGCGGGTCCGCCTCACCCTTGTTCGGCCACATCGAGACCGCCCGCTCGGCCATCGCCGTGATGGTCAGCGACGGGTTCACACCGAGGTTCGCCGCGACCGCCGAGCCGTCGATGACGTGCAGGCCGTCGTACCCGTGCAGGCGGTGGTAGGGGTCGATCACGCCGTCGTCCGGCGACTCGCCGATGGGGCAGCCGCCGACGAGGTGGCCGGTCATCGGGATGTTGGCCAGGTCCGCCCAGGTGCCGCCGGGGATGCCGTCCATCTCCTCGCCGACGTTGCGCGCGGTCTCGTGCGCCTGCGGGATCCACACCGGGTTGGCCTCACCGATGCCCTGGCGGGTGGTGAGCACCTTCCCCCACGGGCGCCGCTTGAGGTACGTCGTCAGCGAGTTGTCGAGGCTCTGCATCACCAGCAGCACGATGCTCTCCTCCGACCAGTGCCTCGGGTCGTGCAGCTTGGGCAGGTCGCGGCGGTGGCGCCACATCTCGCGGAGCCCGGCGGCGGCGCGCGGGGTGCGGCCCTCGGGCTTGTCGGTCAGGATCGCCTGCATCAGGTTGAGCAGGTTGCTGCCCTTGCCGTAGCGGACCGGCTCGACGTGGGTGTGCTCGTCGACGTGGATCGACGAGGTGATCGCCACGCCCTGGGAGTAGTCGACGTCGTTGCCGCGCGCGCGGACCGAGATGATCGCCTCGGAGTTGGTCCGGGTGAGCTCACCGAGCCGCGGAGAGATCTGCGGCAGGCTGCCGCCGTCCCGCAGTCGGTGCAGGAGGCGCTGCGTGCCCAGCGACGCGGCCGAGAAGACGACCTGGTCCGCGGTGAAGACCTGCTTGCCGCGCCGCAGCTTGCCCTGCGTACGACGCGTCGTCACCGTGTAGCCGCTGCCGGGTCGCGGCTGCACGTCGGTGACCGTGGTCATCGCGTGGACGCGCGCGCCCGCCTGCTCGGCGAGGTAGAGGTAGTTCTTGACCGTCGTGTTCTTCGCCCCCACGCGGCAGCCGGTCATGCAGGCACCGCAGTCTGTGCAGGTGGTCCGCTCCGGCCCCGCTCCGCCGAAGTAGGGGTCGGGGACCTTCTCCCCCGGGCGGTCGCCGAACAGCACACCCACGTCGGTCGGGTGGAAGGTGTCGCCGACCCCCATCTTCTCGGCGACGGACTTCATCACGTGGTCCGACGGCGACATGTGCGGGTAGGCCGCCACGCCCAGCATCCGGCGCGCCTGGTCGTAGTAGGGCGCGAGCTCGTCGGCCCAGTCGGTGATGCCCGACCAGTGCTTGTCCTCGAAGAAGGCCTGCGGCGGCTGGTAGAGCGTGTTCGCGTAGACGAGCGACCCGCCGCCCACGCCGGCGCCGGAGAGCACGACGACGTCCTTGAGCAGGGTCATCCGGAGCAGGCCGTAGCAGCCGACCGCGGGGTTGAAGACGTAGTCGCGGACCTTCCAGGAGGTCGTGGGGAGCTCGTCGTCGCGGAAGCGGCGGCCCGCCTCCAGCACGCCGACGCGGTAGCCCTTCTCGGAGAGCCGCAGCGCGGTGACGCTGCCCCCGAAGCCCGAGCCGACGACGAGGACGTCGTAGTGGGTCATCGGGCTGCCACCTCCGCCACGACCTCGAAGTCGGCGGCGTCGAAGCGCCCGGTCCGCTTCTGGTACTCGGCGACCGTGCCGGGCCAGTTGGTGCTGATCCGGCCGCTCGCGTCGCGGTACCACGACTGGCAGGAGGTCCACACGCTGTGTCCCAGGCGCGACTGCACCTCCTCGTCGTACGCACGGGCGGTGTCCTCGCGCACCGCGATCGGGCCCGCCTCGGCGATCCGGGCGACCGCCTTGGTGATGAACCCGGCCTGCGCCTCGAGCATGTTGATGATCGAGCTGCCGCCGAGGTTGGTGTTGGGGCCGTAGAGGATGAAGAAGTTGGGGAACTTCGGCACCGAGATGCCCAGGTGCGCCTGCGTGCCGGCCTCGGCCCAGTAGTCGTGCAGGCGGCGCCCGCCGACCCCGGTGATCTGCATCGGGGCGAGGAACTCGGTGGCGGCGAAGCCGGTGCCGTGGATGAGCACGTCCAGCTCGTGCAGCACGCCGTCGGCGGTGCGGATGCCGGTCGGCTCGACGGCGGTGATCGCGTCGGTCACGACGTCGACGTTGTCGCGGGACAGCGCGGGGTACCAGTTGTTGGAGAAGAGCAGGCGCTTGCAGCCCAGGTCGTAGTCGGGCACGAGCTTGGCGCGCAGGGCGGGGTCCTTGACCTGCAGCCGCAGGTGCACCTGCCACGCCTTGTGGAGCAGGTCCGCGAGCCGGCCGTTGTCGTCGAGCGTCTTGTTGAGCTGCTCGGTCAGGTGGAAGACGGCCGTGCGGGTGAGGCCGTGCAGCTGGGGCAGCAGGGAGAAGCGGCGCAGCGCCCACGTCGAGTAGGTGCTGTCGGGCTTCGGCACGACGTACGGCGCCGAGCGCTGGAACACCGTCAGCTCGGCGACCTGCGGGGCGATCTCCGGTACGAACTGGATGGCGGAGGCGCCGGTGCCGATGACGCCGACCTTCTTGCCGGCAAGGTCGACGTCGTGGTCCCACGTGGCCGAGTGGAAGGACGGGCCGGCGAAGCTGTCGATGCCGGGGATGTTCGGGATCGAGGGGCGCGAGAGCTGGCCGACGGCCGAGACGACGACGTCGGCACGCAGCTGCTCGCCGTCGGCGAGGGTGACCGTCCACTGGCGGGACTCCTCGTCCCAGTCCGCGGTGGTGACCTCGGCACCGGTGCGGACGAGCTCGAGCAGGCCGCTCTGCTCCGCGTGCTCGCGGATGTAGCGGTGGATCTCGTCCTGGCGCGCGTAGCGGTGGCTCCAGTCGTGCTTCGGCGCGAACGACCAGGAGTAGAGCACCGACGGCACGTCGCAGGCGGCACCCGGGTAGGTGTTGTCGCGCCACACGCCGCCCACGTCGTCGGAGCGCTCGAGGATGGTGATGTCGGTGACGCCCGCCTCCCGGAGGTGGTGGGCCGCCGCGAGGCCTCCGAAACCGGCGCCGATGATGATGACCGTGGGCTGCATGCCGTGAGCGTAGGTTCCCGGAGGCACCCGCGTGGAGCGGACTTCGGACACGGAGTCCATAATTCCGGCCATGTTCGATCCGCCGGCCACCCGATCGTGGGAGTTCCCGCGCCAGGTGGCCGGGGTCGCCCTCCTCGTGGCGGCCGGCCGGGACGCCGGGGTCGCCGAGGACGTGCTCCTCCGTGGGAGCGGCCTGGCCGGGCGCGACCTGGCGGACCACCAGACCGAGGTCACCGCGCAGCAGGAGCTCCGGGTGGTCCGCAACCTCCTCACTGCCGCGCCGTCGACGACGGGCGTCAGCGTCGGCGTGCGCTACCACGCGTCGACCTTCGGCCCGCTCGGCTTCGCCCTGATCAGCAGCGCCACGCTCGGGGACGCCGCCAACCTGACCTTCCGCTTCCTCGACCTCAGCTTCACCTTCAGCGTGCCGTCGGCCAGCCTCGACGGGGACCAGGTCGTCATCGGGGTCGACGACCGCGGCCTGCCGGCCGACGTACGACGCTTCCTCGTCGAGCGTGACCTGACGGCGATCTGGACCGTGCTGCGCGAGATCGCCGGCGGCGCCCCGCGGCTCACCTCCGTGGCGCTCCCCCACGAGCCGACCGAGGTGGCGCCGTACCGCGCCGCCTTCGGGGTGCGCCCGACGTGGACGAGCAGCGGGCGGGCCGAGATGCGCCTGGACGCCGCCTGGCTCGACCACCCGCTCCCCCAGGCCAACCCGCACGCGTTCGCGATGGCGGAGTCGCTGTGCCGCGACCTGGTCGCCAACCGGCGCAGCCGCTCCGGTGTCGTCGAGGACGTGCGGATCCTCGTTGCCCAGCGACTCGCGGACGGAGCGCCGATGGGGGCCGTCGCCGCCGCCCTCGGCCTGAGCGAGCGCTCCCTGCGCCGCCACCTGACCGACGCCGGCACGTCCTACCGCGGGGTGCTCGACGAGGTCCGTCGCAGCGCCGCCGAGGAGCTGCTCGCCGACCGGAGCCTGCGCGTCGACGACGTCGCGCACCAGCTGGGGTACGCCGAGGCGACCAGCTTCGGCGCCGCCTACCGGCGCTGGACCGGACGGTCCCCGAGGGCCTAGGCCGGGTCGGTCACGTCGGCGACCCTCGCGCCGAGCGCCGACAGGAGCTCGCCCGCGTCGAGGGTGAGCGCGACTCCGTGGGCGCCGCCGCCGACGGAGATGGTGCCGGTGACCCGCTCATCGGCGACGACCGGGAGCCCGGTGGCCGAGCCCAGCGGCGTGATCGTGCCGCGGACGTAGCCGGTGACCTCCCGCGCCGCGTCCGCCGACGGCATCGACAGCCGGTTGACGCCGAGCAGCGCCCGCAGCTTCGGCCACGCGATCCCGCGGTCACCCGGCACCAGGACGAACCGGTGGTCGCCGTCGCTGACCCGGACCACCATCGTCTTCMCCMCCTGCCGCGGCTCGACGCCGCGCACGGCGGCTGCCTCCTCCAGCGAGCGCACCGGACCGTGCCGGACCACGGTGAAGGTCAGGCCGAGCGCCTCCGCGGCGGCGATCGCCCGGACTGACTGGTCGGTGGGGTCGTCGGTCGAGTCGTCCACGGGAGCAGCCTAGGTCCGCGGTGCCAGCCGGTCCGGCGCGCGCAGGTAGCGCTCCGTCATCACCCGCTGCACGAGCCGGGTCGGGCAGCGTGCCGTAGGAGAAGCCCCTCCGGTCCGCCTCCCCCATGACCGCCACCACCCGGCAGGTAGCCCGCACCGCAGCCGGCCCGAACCCGAGGCGCATGTCGACGACCGCGCCCGCCTCGGCCGGGCCGGACGCCCTCACCCGGATGCCGACCGCCTCGTGGACGCGCCAGGAGAGCAGGTCGTCGGCCGCAGCGTCGAGGTCGGTACGGCGCAGGGTGACCGTGCGAGTGAACGGGGTGAAGCCGGCGGGTGGGTCGGTCGGGCTCGATGGGCGGGGGTAGGTCAGTGGGGCTGCCCTCAGGCGGGCCGCGGTGGTGGGGTCGAGGGGGTCCACGTGGGACATGGTGCCTTGACGGGTGGTGATGTCAGTCGGCTGCGGTTGGCATGGCGGAGCGGGCGGCTCGTTCGCGAGATGGAGGATCTCGGTGGGCCGAGATCGCCGGACGCTTCGGTGGGTGAGTGGTTGCGTTCCGAAAGGGCAGCGACGAGGGAGCTGGGTGGATGGTCGGGTCCGGCGGTCGGGCTGCGGTCCGCGCACAGAAGCGGCCGAGGCCGGAGCGGACCACCTCCGACCGCCGGCCACAATTGTGCTTCTGACCTGCGGATTCATCGACGCCAGGTCTTGTCGTCGAACACGTGTTCGACTAGAATCGGGACATGTCAGCACCCGCAGCGC